>CALISK010000201.1 GCA_938041625.1 uncultured Tenacibaculum sp.
ACTTCCTTTCTAAAAATCAACATTTATATGTAATTTTGTTCTTAAATAAAGAAATAAAATGAAATACGACATCATCGTTATAGGTTCTGGTCCAGGTGGATATATAGCTGCGGTTAGAGCTTCTCAGTTAGGTAAAAAAGTAGCTATTATTGAAAAGTATACGACATTAGGAGGAACGTGTTTAAATGTTGGATGTATTCCATCTAAAGCATTATTAGATTCTTCTCATCATTATTATGATGCAGTACATCATTTTGAAGAGCATGGAATTTCAGTTGAAAATCCATCTTTCGATTTTCAAAAAATGTTAGATCGTAAAGCCAAAGTAGTAGAACAAACTACTGGAGGTGTAAAATATTTAATGGACAAAAACAAAGTTGATGTTTACGAAGGTTTAGGATCTTTTGAAGATGCTACGCATGTAAAGGTTTCTAAAAGTGATGGTTCTTCTGAAACAATAGAAGGTACCAACATTATTATAGCAACAGGGTCTAAACCATCTACTTTACCATTTATTACTTTAGATAAAGATCGTATTATATCTTCTACAGAAGCTTTAAAATTAAAAGAAGTACCAAAACATTTATTAGTAATAGGTGGTGGTGTTATTGGTTTAGAATTAGGTTCTGTGTATAAAAGATTAGGTGCTGATGTTTCTGTTATAGAATATGCACAAACTATTACACCGACTATGGATAAAGATGTTTCTAAAGAACTTACCAAGGTTTTAAAGAAACAAGGTGTTAAATTTAATTTAAGTCACGGAGTAACTGCTGTTGAAAGAAAAGGAGATGAAGTAATTGTTACTGCTACTAATAAAAAAGGAGAAGAAGTTACCTTTTCTGGTGATTATTGTTTAGTTGCTGTTGGACGTCGTCCTTTCACTGATGGTTTGGCTTTAGAAAAAGCTGAAATTAAAGTTACTGAACGTGGTCAAATAGATGTTAACAATCACTTACAAACAAATGTATCTAATATATATGCTATTGGGGATGTTGTTCGTGGTGCTATGTTAGCTCATAAAGCAGAAGAAGAAGGAGTTGTTGTTGCTGAATATCTAGCTGGTGAAAAACCACATATTGATTACAATTTAATTCCTGGAATTATATATACTTGGCCAGAAGTAGCTGCAGTTGGAAAAACTGAAGATGAATTAAAAGCTGCTAATGTTGATTACAAATCTGGTAAGTTCTCTATGCGTGCTTTAGGTAGATCTAGAGCTAGTGGAGATATTGATGGTTTTGTAAAAGTATTAGCCGATAAAAAAACAGATGAAATTTTAGGTGTACACATGGTTGGTGCTCGTGTTGCTGACTTAATTATGGAAATGGCTGTTGCTATGGAATTTAAAGCTTCGGCTGAAGATATAGCTCGTATTTGTCATGGACACCCAACATATTCTGAAGCTGTTAAAGAAGCTGCTAAAGCTGCTTGGGATGGTAAGCCTTTGAACGCATAAATATTCTATCACAATAAAACATACTGAAAAGCAATCTATATTATTATAGATTGCTTTTTTTATTCGTATCACCTCTTAAAGGTCACAAGTTCATTTTTATTGTTAAAATTTTACATATATTTAAAATAATTAACAATAAAATCCGAATAATGAATTTAAAAACTACCCTTTTTGTTTTTTTAATTTTTTCAACCTTATCTGTTTCAACACAGAGTTTCTTAGAAAAACAACTCCCCACCCCAAATAAATTAAGTTCCTTTTTTATTGGCCCCTTAATAAAATCTACTATTCATTACGGAGCAAAACCCTCAAATTTTAATGGTAAAGTTCTTTTATTTAATCATGGATATATAGATTTAAATCAATTATTTTTCACTAATAACACTTTTTACAAAGATGCCTACAACGCGGGGTTTCAAGTGGTATTTGTTGCTACAACTAGAGGTGGCGGTATGTGGATTAATGGTAAATTATTAGCAGAATCTATTGATATCATTACTAATAAATATCAAATTAACAACCTTAGCCTTATAGCCCATAGTAATGGTGGAAAAGCAGCAGAAGTAGCTATGTTTACACATAATAAAAAAGATAAAGTGAAAAATGTATTTGCATTAGGTACTCCCTTTTGGGGCACTTATTTAGCTGATATATCTCAACAATGGTGGCTTAATTGGTTATGGAGTAAAACTGGTTTAAATGAAGGTAGTGCAACTTCTACCACTTACTATTGTAGAGATGTTGTTAGACCGTATTTCGATAATTTAAGTACCAATCAACCTAGTAAATTTTTCATTTTTGGTGCTTCAGGTTTTAATAGAGGACATACGATTCTTTCCCCTTTAATGTTTACTAGTGGATCTGTTTTATACGCTGCTCAAGGAACTAATGATGGGGTTACTCCTTATAGTAGTTCTTTAAGGCCTAATGCTAATTTTTTATTTGGTAAAGGAAAATTAAAACTAGATCATATAGATGTTGCTTTAGGTCAATATATATGGCCACATTTAGCCCCTTTATTAAATACAACTACAGTAAGTAAAGCAACTATAAAAAGTGATACTAACAGAAATATAATTTCTAGTAACTATCAGATAATTAATTCAGAAAATAGTTATGATGAAATTATTCTTAATGAAAAGAACAACAGTCCTACTATTGAAGTTTTCCATGAAAAAAGCATAGAGGATTTTACTTTATTCGCCAATAATAATGAATTGACTAAAGTTAAGTATAACAAATCTAACAACAAACCATTAAAACATAGTAGTAATTATGTTTTAAATAAAAAAAACAATCACGTTTCATTAGAAGGTAATTCTCGTTTTGCAGCTTTTATTCATTTTAAAAATGGTCCAAAAATGACTCATGAAGTTTTAAATAAAGAAACTCTAAATATTACTTTTAAAAATACATATACACCTCACAAAAACATCAATGTAAATGCTATTATAACAAAAACAGCAGATCTTTATGGCAATAAAATAGAAGAAGAATCATTTATATATCCATTTATATATAACGTTACTTCTAAAAGTTTCAATTTAGACATCTCAGATTTTAAAGATGGTGTGTATAGTACTCATATAACTGGAAAAAACACCAACTTTACCCGTTCTATAATTTCTGGTTTTACAATAGGCTCTATAAATAGCAAACAATTAAATAATGAAATAATAAAAAATAATTCTATTCAAATTGATTTAAAATCAAATCAAATTAATGATAAAATTGAATTTATTACTAGATCAAATAACGATTTAATTAAAGCTATCATTTACAATTTAAATGGACAAACTATACTACAACAAAAATTAACAGCTAAAAACGGTTCTTTTACCATAAAGAAAGACATTAGCAACCTACCTAAAGGATTATATATTGTAGTTATTGAAGGTAATAATTTGAAAAAAAGTTTTAGAATTATTAAAAAATAAAAATAGTTTCTCTATTATTATAAAACAGAAAAGCCGAGTAATTAAATTACTCGGCTTTTTCTATTTTATAAATTTCTTTATTGACCTATTCCATAATAAGAACTACTTAATCCATCTTCTATATTTGAAGATTTTTTTACAGCCTCAAACATTGCAAATGTTTGATTCTTTCTTTGATTAGCTATTCTTTTTCTATAAGTATCATAATTAGGTAAATCTACCGGTTTTGTTTTTTTAGTTACATTAAAAACATAAACACCTCTATCTCCTACTATTTTTTCAGAAACTTGGTTTTCTTTTGCATTTAACATTGCACCTACTACTTTTGGTTCAAAACCAACTCCAGTAATTGTTGGTGACTTTAAATTTATATCAGAAACTGTTCTTTTAGTTTGCTTACTATTAGTCGCTATTTCTTCTAAAGTTGCTCCTGTTAATTTCCCTTTTAAGATTTCAGCTTTCTTTTCGTTTAACAAAATAGGGCGAACTTTAGAAATTGCTTTATCTACAGGCATTAAACCTTTTTCAGTTTTCCCTGTTAATGTAGCTATTACATAACCTCCTTCTATATCAAAACGTTTGAAATCTCCTATCTTTAAATCTTTTCCGAATGCCCAAGAAATAATATTTCTTTCTTTTACTAAACCAGGAACAGTTTCATCTAAAGCTTTCATTCCTACAGCTGGAGAAACAATCAATTGTTCTTTTTTAGCTAAGTCTTCTATTTTTCCTCCTTTAGACATATCTAAAGCAAATGTTTCCGCTTTTTGAAAAACAATATTTTCAGTTGCTTGTGAAGCTTCAATTAAGCGACTAAATGTAGCCAATTTAAGTGCTTTTTGAAAATTCTTCTGATCTTGTATATCTATAACATGAAAACCAAAGGCTGTTTTTACAACACCTACATCACCTCTTTTATTATTAAATGCATAATCTCTAAATTCAGGCACCATTCTATTATAAGCAAACCAATCTAATTCTCCTCCTTTTTCTGAATTTGATTTATCTTGAGAAAATTCTTTAGCTAAATCTGCAAATTTCGATTTGTTCCCTTTAACTACTGTAGCTAAACTATCTGCTATAACCTTTGCTTGATCTTCAGTTTCTTTAGTATCTGCCGTTGCAGAATTAGAACCTAAAAAAGGAATTAAAATATGTCTTGCCTGAACAGAATCTGGCATTTGTATTACTTCTGTAATTTTAGAAATCTTATAAAAACCTTTGTCTTTATATGGTCCAAAAACATCTCCCTTTGATCCTGTAAACAATGTATCTGCAATTACTTGCGCTACTTGATTTTTAAATTGAATATTTTCATTTAAAGGAGTATCCGATTTTGTCTCATCTAAAAAAGTAATATAATCTGTAGCATTTGCTAAACCTAATTCTCCATTAGCTCCATCTTTAATTAAAGCACCTGCAAAGTTCTTAGCATCTAAATCATCTGCAGCTGTAGGTTTAATATCTATCTTAACATAACTTATATCTCTAGAAGCTTCTACTTCAAACTCATTTGCATGAGCTTTAATATAGTTTGCTACTTCTCCTTTAGTTACTGTTATTGTTGAATCAAGAACAGATGTATAAGCTAAATACACTAAATCTGCATTTATCTTTGTATTTTCATTTAAGTACTCTACTTTACCTTCTTCTAATGAAGCTCCTAAGCCAGCACCTATTAAATTATCATACGTTGTTTTTTGCAAATTGCTTTTTATAGAAGCCATATACTGTCTCCATCCTTTCCACTCTTCACCATTTTCAGCTTTAATAGTAGCTAAAAATTCTTTGAATTTATCTTTATCAAAAACGTCTGTAGTTTGAAATCTAGCATCATTTTTTATAAACTCAGTATCATACAATGCATTTAAAATATCAGCTTCTCCAACTGTTATTCCTGCTTCTGCAAGTTGATTTTTATAAATTTTCTGACTTACTAAATTATTCCAAACAGTTTTTGCTGCTTGCATTTCAGTAACACGGCTACCTACTTGTGCTTTATAACTATCTAAAGCTTCTGCAAACTCTTGACGTGAAATTGTTTCTCCATTTACTTCTCCTACCTGATTTACTTTACTTGAATTAAAAAAATCAGCTAACGTTGATGGATCTAACACAAAAGCAAATAATGCTAAACCTACTATAAGAATTAAAAGCCAAGATCGGTCTCTTATTTTTGATAAAATTGCCATTATTACATTTATTTTATTAACAGTGTGCGAAAATACAATTTCGCATTTAATAATGCAATTTTTTTAAATATTTAATGTATTGATTATCTAGGTTAAAAACCTATTGCGTTTATTTTTACAGAACTTCAATAAAAAGCTGTTTGATTTATGAAATAAAAAATAATATATAATGAGGTCTTTAATTCTATTTTTCAACAAAAAAATTCATACTAAACATTCAGAAAGAATTAAACTTTTAGTTATTGAATTAAGATTGTTTTTAGTTTTCTTTAGTTAGCACTTTAAAATGTATCTCATCTATTTTTGTAGAACTTACTTTCATTATTTTAATCTGAAATTTATCAATAATAAGTTCTTCATCAGATTCAGGAATACTCTCTGTATGATGAATGATAAAACCACCTATAGTTTCATAAGCATCTTCTTTGGGAATTTCTAAGTTGTATTCTTCATTTAAGTAATCTACCTCTAATCTAGCTGAAAAATTAAACTCCTTTTCATTAATTTTTTCCTCTAATAAATCTTGATTATCATGTTCATCTTCAATTTCTCCAAATAACTCTTCTACAACATCTTCAACTGTAATAATCCCTGATGTTCCTCCATATTCATCTACTACTATTGCAATACTTTTCCTTTTTTTCATTAATACATTTAAAACATCATTAATGATCATAGATTCTGGAACAATTTCTACTGGGAGTAATATAGATTTAATTGTTTTCGGTTTTTTAAATAACTCAAAAGCATTTACATAACCGATAATATCATCTAAGGAATTTTTATAAACTAATATTTTAGAATAACCTGTTTCTATAAACGCTTTTTTAAGATTAGTTACTGTTTCATGCAAATCTACTGCTATAATCTCTGTTCTAGGCACCATTATTTCTCTTGCCTTTACTTTATGAAATTCTAAAGCATTTTGAAAGATTTGAATTTCTGAATCTACTTCTTCATTATAATTTGTAGTTTCTAATTGCTCTGAAATATAATTTCCTAGTTCTTCCTTACTGAACTCTGTTTGCTCTTCGTTTTCTTTCGTTTTAAAAAATACACGAAGAAAAAAATCTGAAATCCTAGATATTACACTAGATAAAACATAGAATAACAAAAAGAAAAAATAAGCAGGAATCGCACATATTTTTAAAACTTCATTTGCATAAACTCTAAATATTGCTTTCGGTAAAAATTCTGCAGTTATTAAAATAACAATGGTAGAAATTACTGTTTGTGTTAGCAATTGTAAATCGTCTAACAATGTTGTTACTATTGTATAGTTTGATGGTAGAAATGAATGGAACCAAGTCATTAACAATTCTCCCATAAAATAACTATACACTACTATTGCAATATTATTACCCACTAACATCGTAGTAATAAATCGTGAAGAGTTTTTTGTAATCTTTGTTAAGATTCTTGATAAAAAACCTTCTCCTTTTTTTTCAAGTTCTATATGCAGTTTATTAGACGATATAAAAGCTATTTCCATACCTGAAAAAAAAGCGGAGAATAAAATTGAAAATAATATAATTATAATTTCATAATTCATTTCTTCTGACGGTTGTTTTCTTCTATTTTCTTTCTGAAATTTCTTTTAAAGAAAAATACAAGAATGATAAAAATAGCAAAACCAAACATAAAAAGTGCTTGTTCTTTATTAGAATTCCATTTTAAAATTCCTTCAACTATAAAAATTATACCCACTACTAAATATCCATATTGGATATATCTCCACAAAACGCTCATTATAAACCTTCTTTTTTAATTTTTATTTCTCCTGTAATATCTTTCATTATCCATTTAGATAAATCTTGTTTAGATTCAAATCCAAATCCGTTTATAGTATCCTGGGTACTTGTTACTCTAAAACCATCTTCTGTAAAAAAATATTTCTCTTTCTGGTCCCAAAACAATTGATTTGTCTCTAATTTTCTCATATTTGTATGGTTGTAAACAACAACATTCCCTTTTATTTCTGAAACATTCGTTTTCGAATATGATAATGCATAGTTACCTGTTATTACAGTTGAATCTTTTCCTTCATTTTCGTAAGTCACTATCTTAATTCCTTTAGGAAATTCATTATAAGGGTGTTCATTCCTATTAGAATAATCATGAAGTATTGGTGCTTTTAATTTAGAAGTAACTTTACCCGAATCTTTATAAACATGATCGATGTCTTTGGCCTGACCTATTGGTAGGTTTTTATCTGCTAAAAAATCTCTAACTTTTTTAGCATCATTTTTACAAGAAAAAAACATTGCTATCAAACTAATGACAGCAATGTTTTTTATATTATATATCTTTTTTATTATTTCCATTGAAATACTAAGGAACACGAACTGTTTCATTTATCCAACATCCTACTTTATGAGAACTTCCTGAAGCAACCCCCTCTTTAAAAACCAGTTTTTTAGACGGCATGTTACCTTTATAACTTCTAATATATCTTCCAGCTCCACAACCTGGATCTATTCTCTGAGCCTTTTGAGCTTTATTTAGTGCCGCTACGTATACCATTCTTTTTTGAAATTCACCAGTACCACATGAGTTAGCACTTTTCGCATATAAACTTGCAATATATAAATATGCTTTACCCATATTTGGATTGTACTTTAAGGCTTGGTAAGCAAGTGCTCTTCCTTTACTTCCTCCATATCCTTGAGCTTCTCTAAGTTTTAACTTTGCCTTTACATTAGGATCTGTTTCTAAATCAAATGCTTTCTTTCTCATTTGTTTAGCTCCCGATTTATCTCCATTCTTTTCAAGAACACCAGCTACAAAGTTAAATGCATCTGAAGATTGTGTTACATCTGCATAAGATTTAGCCAACTTTTCAAATAATGGATCAGTTTGACATCCTTTATTATACATTCTTGAAACTGCTCTTCTTAACCAAACTCCATCAGCTTTATTAACCTCATAATCTCTTGTGTATATCGGTATTAATCTTTCACAAGTAGCTAGTATAGATATTTCAGCATCTAAACCTCCTTCTACTTGCCCTAAAGCTTTTGAATTAATTGTATATGCTTTTAACAACCTCTTTTCTTTAGCACCTATTGTTCCTAATGAATCTTTTTTTAATAAAGGTGGAATCTTTTTACTATAATCGTCTAACTTTTCGCCTACAGATTCCATTACGTCATCATAAGTATCAAAAACCTTTTGAGGATTTGTATCTTTGTGATTATTTACGATTCCTTTAAAATATTTAAATATATTTTTAACCCCCATATCCTTAGGAGAAATCTCATATGCTTTTTGTAGGATTGCAAAAATTTCAGTATCTGAAGCCAATTTGTTTTTCGCCAAGAAAGTTGCATAATCACTATGTGCTTTGGCTGTTCCTTTATTTGGATAATTAGCTAATCTTGTTTCATACACTTTCTTATATAAAACAGCATCTTTTGTTTTATCTGCTACTTTAGCTCCATACTTATAAATATTCACTGATAATGACGGGCATTTGGTCATTAAAATTTCTAAGTCTGGTTTTGCTTCTACATATTTTTGTGTAGTTACATTCCCCTTAAACAAATTGTATTTGATGTTACACTCTTGGCTTGCTTGTGCATTAGTTGTCATAGACACTAATAAAAATAAGCTTGCTAGTACATACGTAATTTTTTTCATAATTATCGTTTTATATTAATCTATCTCTCTTTTTTGAAACCAATTACTACTGTTCAAAGATAAACTTAATCTCACATTAAAATAACTCTCTTTTATTAAATTGTTATTAGTTGTACCTTTTTGTCCGTACTCAAATCCTAAGTTTATATTTGACAATTGTCTTGGCAATGGTAAACCAAAACCAACATTTATGCCAAAATCACTTATTGACTCATAATTATTTCCAGAATTTGTTCCATCAACAAGTAAACCTACTTTTTCAAAACGCAAACCACCTCTATAAGTAACTCTATCCCAGTAATTTGATATTGAATTTATCTTAGGTATATAATAGCCTCCGATTGATGTTCTTCTTGATGATTCAAATTTATATGTAGATCCTTGTATTATGTTTCCTTCATTTCCAAAAGCTCTCTGAAATTCAGAATCTACTCCTACATACCACTTATTTTCTTTACCAACTCCTACTCCAATTACAGATTTTAACGGATTTACCAATACTCCATTAACATTTCTATCATATAAAGTAACTCTAGGTATCTCTCCTCCATTATTATCGAAAGTAAAAGAAAATAATTTTTCATTTCCTGAAACTCTCAATTCATTTTCAAATTGAAGTGATGCTCCTACATTTAGAAGTAAATCTTTTTTTAATTTTCTTTTATACTGAGCTCCTATTTTAAACTGGCTACCTCTAACCGTTGT
>CALISK010000202.1 GCA_938041625.1 uncultured Tenacibaculum sp.
AGATAAAGTATCTAAAATTATTACTAGCTATAATCATTTACTTACTCAAATTGATGAAACTACATTTAAACTTCCTGAAGATTTCAAAAAAGAATTAGAACGCGAAAAAGAAATTAAAAAGGATACTATTGCTGTGGAACCGTTGTTTTAGCACACCAAACACTTTTTTTATTAATATATTTTATTTTTCTGTAACTCGAAAAACACTAAGTACCATATCATAGATTAAATCAGTAGTCAAATCCATATCCTTTAAAGATTTAAAGGAGGTCACCTTTTCGGGATATTTCTCTTTAAAGCTATCTGAATACCAAATTAAAAATGCTGGATTCGTTAATTCTTTTCCACTATGTGCATGTAACCACTTGCCCTGTTCTCCTAGTGATTCTCCATGATCAGAAATATAAATCATTAGCACTGGGCCTTCTTCTTTTTCCAACCTCTTTATTACGGCATCAAGAAAAAAATCCAAATACACAATTGTATTATCATAAGAATTCACTAATTGCTCTTTTGACATCGATGGTATATACTTACTATCAATAACTGGTCTATATTTTCTTTCTGCGTCGTTATACCTATCCTCATACCACCAATGACTACCAATCATATGCATAGTTATCAAATGATTTAAGTCATCTTTTTTTAAAGATTCTTTAAAATAAGGTAATAAAGCTTGATCTTTCGATTTACTAAAACTTGAAATTGATTTGAACTTATCTATAATATTCACCTCATCATTTTCCAAAACTATAGGCTCATAACTACTTTCTAACAATTGATTTCCTATCCAAGTTGTGCTAACATTAGCACTATTTAAAACACCGTATATACTTTTTATTTTTTGCCCACTTGTCTCTGTCTCACTCTTTCTTATTGATTCATTTGTTAAAATTTGAGGTAAACTAACTGCTGTATACGTTCTATTTGTATACATCTTTTTATAAGACAAACAATTACTTTTATTTATTAAATTAGGTGTTGTTGCTCTTGCATAACCATTAATTTGTAAATGGTCTGCTCTTACTGTTTCACCTAAAACCAAAACTACTTTTAAATCCGATACATTTGTCTTATACAGGCCTCTTTTCACACTACCTAACACAATCTCTTTTTTAGTCAAAAATTCTTTTAAACTAGAAACCAAACTATAAGGTTGTCTCATTTTAAATGTATTCCGCCGTTTGTTTTCAATTAATGGAAAAATTAAAATCAGCAATACACTTATCACAGAAAATAAAATCCTTTTTTTTGATGTATCTACTTTATTATACTTCTTCAATATAATCACCAAACTAATCAACATAAGAAATAAATAAACAAACAACTCTACTGAAAAAAAATCTTTTACTATATAAAATTTACTTTGAAATGCTGCATCTAAAAGTGAGGCCGTTACGGAAATATCCATAGCATATATCCCGTAACCAAATAATCCATAAATAATGTATAGAAATGAAAACAAAAACAAAAACACATACTTATTAAGCGATAGAAAAAACAATACTCCTGCTACTGAAAACTGCAACAAGACTAAGTGAATTAAATAAATCAAAGTATCCTTGAATCCATTTAAAGGCAAATGATAATAAGATGCGCCCGTTATGAACAAAACAACAAATACATTCAACAAAAAATGAAACTTAATATTACCTTTTATCTCTTGCATTTAAAATTGGAAAAAATGAATTTACTGTATAAACTATGGGAATAATTAAAATTACTTGAATAATCGTGATTAAAAGTTTTTGAAATTCGGTAAAATTAAAAACACTCATTCCTATTCCAAAAAACAATATCGCTTTAATTACTGTTAAAATCCTAATTTGAGTAGCTAAATACACTAATGTATTCTTTGCTATAAAAATCAAAAAATTCAATTTGGGTAATCTTTTAAACAATGAAATAAAAATAAAAATTGCACTTAATGCATTGGTATAAAAGAACAATAAATTTTTTCCATACACAGAATGGTACATATCTACTTTAAATGAAAAATACATTCCAAATATATAAGTAATAACAAAGATTAAATTTAAATAAAAAGGAATTTCAAATTCAACAAACCATTCCTTCAACAATTGTCCTAATCCATAAAAGAAAACAGCTACTAACGAAACATCAAAACTCCAAAAATACCAATCAAAAAAGTCAGATATAGAATATCCTAAGATAGATAATATTATGATTGCTAATAATTTTATTTTTCTATTAGGTAAAAAATCAACCGCTGTATAAATTAAAAACGTTACAAATACACAAGGCAAAAACCATATTGGAATACCCCAATCCATATATTTTTCACCTCCTTGTCCACATATAAGTCCTATTAAATTTTCAATAGGTGATAAATTTTTTAATTTACTATTGCCAAAATGTCTACCTACCAAAAACCAAAAAAAATATAAAATACCTCCCCATAGATAATAAGGAACGATAATAGCTTTAGCTCTTTTTACTATATTTTTTTTAACATTTTCAAAGACACTTTTTTTATGAAAAATTCCAGCTATAAAAAAAAACAATGGCATATGAAAACTATAGATATAGTCATTTATTACCGGAAAGTTATGACAATAAATCACCGTGATCATTGCAAAGCCTTTTAGCATATCCACCCAATGAATTCTTTCTTTTTTTTTCAAATTTTAATTTAAAACTAATTATAGCTCATAATACAAATACAATTATACACAATTAAAATTATGAAAAATCCATATTATTAAAAAAACATATAGTTAAATTAAATTTAAAAAGTCTCTCTAGTTTAAAACAAATAATTTAAACTAGCAATAAAATTAATTCCTGGGGCTGATATTCCCGATGAATATGTTCTGTAACGTTGATCTGTTATATTCTCCAAAGCAGAAGTAAAACTTAGTTTTTGATTTAACTTAATTTTTCCTCTCAAATTTACAGTCATCCATGATGGC
>CALISK010000203.1 GCA_938041625.1 uncultured Tenacibaculum sp.
AGAATAAAACTACACTCATTGTAAACGAAAAAATAAGCTTACAAGAGCGTAATACAATTCTTTTAGAAGATAAAACTACCAATCAAAAATTAACTAATGAACTTAAAGATGAATTGAGATTTGTTCAATCAGAAAAAGATATTTTAAAAGAAAGAAACAGTACATTACTTGAAAATAAATCTATTTCTGATTATAATTTAAATGAACTAAAAGAAGAATTAAAATTTATTCAAACAGAAAAGGAAAGTCTGTTAAAAATAAATACAAGGCAAGAAGTAGATTTAAAAAATTTGCAAACAAAATTAATTGAGCAAAAAAGTGAAATTGAAGGTTTACAAGAAAAGTTTACTAAAGAATTTGAAAACTTAGCCAATAAAATTTTAGAAGAAAAAGCTACTAAGTTCACAGTTCAAAATAAGGAAAATATTAAAAACATTTTAGATCCTTTAGAAAAGAAAATTAAAGATTTTGAAAACAAAGTAGATAAAACACATAAAGAAAGTATTGATTACCATTCCGCTTTACGTCAACAAATTGTAGGTTTAAAAGAATTAAACCTACAAATGAGTAAAGAAACGATAAACCTTACTAAAGCTTTAAAAGGAGATAGTAAAACTCAAGGAAATTGGGGAGAATTAGTTTTAGAACGTGTCTTAGAAAAATCAGGACTAGAAAAAGATCGGGAGTATTTTGTACAACAATCTTTTACCAACGATGAAGGTAAACGTATTTTACCAGATGTAGTTATTCATTTACCCGACAATAAAAAAATGATTGTTGACAGTAAAGTGTCATTAACAGCATACGAACAATTTGTAAACTCTGAAGATGATATTGAAAAAGAACGTTTTTTAAAAGAACATACAAATTCTTTAAAACGCCATGTAGGACAATTGTCTGAAAAGAAGTATGAAGATATATATAAAATTGAATCTCCCGATTTTGTATTATTATTTGTACCTATAGAACCTGCTTTTGCAGTTGCTTTAAATAGTGACAGTATGCTTTATAACAAAGCCTTTGAAAAAAATATTGTTATTGTTACTCCTACTACACTATTAGCCACACTTCGTACTATAGATACGATGTGGAATAATGAGAAACAACAGCGTAATGCTATCGAAATAGCACGACAAGCTGGCTCTTTATATGATAAGTTTGAAGGACTTTTAAAAGATTTAATTAATATTGGAAGGAAAATAGATGCTACTAAAGCTGACTATTCTTCAGCTATGAATAAACTAACTGATGGTCGTGGTAATTTAATCTCTAGTGTTGAAAAATTGAAAAAAATGGGGGCAAAAGCTAAAAAAACACTACCTCAAATTATTGTTGATAGCGCCAATGAAAAAGAATCCTAATTCTTTTTACAGTCAATACATCTATTTATTAAAACCATAATCTAAAACGGTTTAGTTTTATCAATTTATCTATTTTTATCATCATTTATTTCATTTTTAAATAAAAAAGATAAAAAAACAACAAACTTATCAACACGAAATCGTTGTAGTCTTCCTTCTAATTTTACTGATTAATAGTATCACAATAAATTAGCTGTAAAGTGTAAATTATTTATTTTTTTAACACATTAAAAAACAATTACACAATCGTTAATTAACTCTAATAATCTTATAAAATGAAATTAAAAACCCCTTTTTATTTACTATTAACCGTTTTATTCTTTTTGGGTAACACCTTTAATGGAAATACACAAGATGAAGATATACTATTCCAAGCTTTCGATTGGAATGTTCAAAATCAACCTGCCGGACAAACATGGTATGATGTTGTTTCTCAAAACAGAAATACTATTAAAGATGCAGGAATTGATTTAATTTGGATGCCACCTCCAAGTGATGCAGCATCTGACCAAGGCTATCTTCCTCGTGAATTATACAACTTAAATAGTAATTATGGTACAGAAGCTCAACTACGAAACTTAATTAATCAATATCATAGTTTAGATATAAAAATAATAAGTGATATTGTAATTAACCATAGAGTAGGAACTAATGATGCTGTTACTTTTACAAATCCTGCTTGGCCTACAACATTTATTACCGCAGATGATGAAGGAAGAAACTTTGTAAATTATCCTGTAGAGTTTAGTATTAATTCGGATTATTTTCCTGGAAATGCTTTAAAAGCGGATGGATCAAATGGTACTTATGGTCCTGCTAGAGATTTAGATCATAGAAATCCTGCTGTTAGACAAGAAATTAAAAACTGGATGAATTTTTTAAAAAATGATGTTGGTTTTGATGGATGGAGATACGATTTTGTTCATGGTTATGATCCTATTTACAATAAAGAATATAATGATGCTACCAGTCCATATTTTGCTGTAGGTGAACTTTTAGAAAGCAGTAGAGTACAAACAAATAATTGGGTAAACTTTACACAACAATCTTCTTCTGCTTTCGATTTTAACACGAAAGTTACTTTACAAAGTGCAATACGCGATAATAATTTTTCTTACTTAAGAGACGGTCAAGGAAAACCATCGGGTATGATTGGTATTAACCCTAATAAATCTGTAACTTTTTTAGACAACCATGATACTGGTGCTGCACAGCAATGTTGTGGTTCTGATTATGTTTTTCCTGGTGGAGAAACAAATTTAAGAAAAGGATATGCATATATTTTAACACACCCGGGAAATCCAATGGTTTTTTGGACACATTTTTTCGATGGTGGTTCTGGAGTGCGTAATGCTATTAAAGAATTAATTAGCGCTCGAAAAAGTGTACGAATTTATGCTAGCTCTTCTATTAATATTGCAGAAGCTAGAAACGATTTATATGCTGCTTACATAGATGGTAGAAATGGTACCATAGCTATGAAATTAGGTAGTGGAAATTGGTCTCCAAGTGGGAGTAATTGGACTTTAAAAGCTTCTGGAACTGATTATGCTGTTTGGACACAAGGAGGAACTGGAGACAATGGTGGAGGAACTCCTCCTGCACCCGCAACCACTTTTACTGTTAATTTTAAAAAACCAGCTAACTGGAATAATTCAGTTAATGCCTATTTTTATAATGCTTCTACTAATAGTGTTATAACAGGTACTTCTGCATGGCCAGGAAATACGACTACTAATATTAACGGAACACCATGGTATTCTTATCAATTTACTGCTACTGCGAATCTTGCAGCAAATGATATTCGTATTATATTCAATGATGGTACAAATCAAACAGATGATTTAGTTAGAAGTACAGATGGTTGGTTTGATAATGGTACTTGGTCTAATACATGTCCTTCGAACTGTAATGCAACCACGCCTCCACCGCCTACAAATAGTAATTTTACAGTCAATTTTAAAAAGCCTACTAACTGGAATAGCAATGTAAATGTATATTTTTATGATACATCTACAAATAGTATGATATCTGGTACCTCAGCATGGCCTGGTCAATCTACAACTAACATAAATGGCACTCCTTGGTATTCTTATCAATTGAATGTTCCTTCTGGAGTTTCATCTGATAATATTCGACTTATTTTTAACGATGGTACAAACCAAACAGATAATTTATCTAGAAGCACAGACGGTTGGTTCGATAATGGTACATGGTCTAGCAATTGTCCAAACAATTGTAATACTTCTAATTCACCTCCTCCTCCAAATGATAATACGATTACTTTTAATTTTCTAAAAACTTCTTCTTGGGGAAATACGACTAATTTATATTTATATAATAAAGCTACCAGTTCAACTTTATCTGGTACTTCAGCATGGCCAGGGCAGCAAATGAACAATCAATCTGGTAGTTCTTGGGATTCTTTCTCTTTTACTATCCCTAACAATGTTTCTACTAATAATATAGGACTTGTATTCAATAATGGTAATGGACAACAAACTATAGATTTAACAAGAGGGCTTTCTGGATGGTTTAGATCTATGGGAAATTCTAATGGGAAATCTACCGGAGTTTGGTCTAACGATTGTCCTACTGGTTGTACAGCTTCAAAAAGCGCTTTTCAACAAAGCAA
>CALISK010000204.1 GCA_938041625.1 uncultured Tenacibaculum sp.
GGATCTAATGGTGATTTTATAAATCAAGAAGAATTAGATTCAAATCTTAACATTCTTTATTCTAATTATTCTTCAGGTACTAATTTTATTGTAAGAAGATATAGCAGTTTATTACCTGGAACACCAATAAAAACAAATTTAACAAACGGATTAATGGATGGAGAACCATCTACTTTAAAGATTTCACCATTCACTACAGCAAGTAGTAATTTATTTGTAGGTTTAAAAAACGGAAAATTGTTAAAGGTTAAAAATGCAAATTCATCTTCTATAGCCTGGAGTGAAATTACTGGGGCTGATTTTGTAGGGTCTATTTCTGATATTGAATTTGGAGCAAATGAAAATGAAATTTTTATAACTATGCATAATTATGGAGTAGTTAGTATATGGTATACAAATGATGCAGGAGTAACATGGGAAAATAAAGAAGGAGATTTTCCTGATATTCCTGTAAAAACAATTTTACAAAACCCTTTAAATAGAAAAGAAGTAATTATTGGAACAGATTTAGGGATTTGGAAAACAGATGATTTTAGTGTTGCAACTCCTAAATGGACACAATCGTTTAATGGAATGAGTAATGTGCCTGTAACTGATATGGATTTGCGTGATGATAATACTGTTTTTGTATCTACATATGGAAGAGGTATTTTTTCAGGAAAATTTACAGGAACAACAGCTTCTGTTGAAGAGGTAAATAAAGGAAATGAATTATTTGCAGTTTACCCAACAGTATCAAACGGTGAGTTAACAGTTTTCGCTAAGCGTGAAACGGGAAAAACAAAAGTAAATATATTTAATCTTTCAGGAAGTCAAGTGTATTCAAATGACATTGATTTTTCTCAAGAAGAAAAACAAGAAATATCAGTTAATTTGAGTGGAGGTATTTATTTAGTACAATTGATAGATACGAATAATAAAAAATTATCAAGAAAGATAATTATTAAATAAAAGAATTTTTTTGTTAAAAAACAAAGCCCATTTTTTTTAAAATGGGCTTTGTTTTATTTTTTTTCACTAGCTGCTTTTTCAAGTCCCATATACCAATTTTTACCAAACTTTCTAATAAGTGCTTCCTTCACAAATTTATAAACAGGAACCTGTAATTCTTTTCCAAGCGAACATGCATCATCACAAATTTCCCATTTATGATAATTAACAGCAGAAAACTCAGAGTAATCTTTTACTCTAACAGGATATAAATGACAGGAAATAGGCTTTTTCCAGTCTACAAGCCCTTTGTTATATGCTTCTTCAATAGCACATAAAGCAGTGTTTTTTTTATCGAAAATAACATATGCACATTCAGCATGGTTAACTAAAGGAGTTTCTAATTCTCCAAAATCACTAGTAACCCAAGTGCCCTGTTTTTCGATAGCCTCTATACCTTCTTTTCGTAAAAAAGGTTTCACTATTGGGTAAATATCTTCTAAGATTTTGGTTTCTTTTTTCTCTAACGGAGCACCAGCCTCGCCTTTTACACAACATGCGCCTTTGCATGCAGATAAGTTACAAACAAACTCTTTGTCTATAATATCTTCTGAAATAATTGTTTTTCCTAATTGAAACATGTTGCAAAAATAAAGCTAAATTTTTAGTATTTTTGAAAATATAGTTATCTTAATATTCATTAGGGTTATTTAATTTTGTAGACTAAAAATAGAAGAATATGAGTTTTAATATAAAAGAAACTTTTACAGTGTTTATGGTTTTATTTGCAGTAATAGATATTGTTGGAAACATACCTATTATTATTGATTTACGTAAAAAGGCAGGTCATATTGAGTCTGGTAAAGCTTCTATTATTGCAGGAGTTATTATGGCTGTATTCTTATTTGTTGGTGAACCTTTATTAGGTTTTTTAGGAGTAACGGTTCATTCATTTGCAGTAGCAGGTTCTTTTATTTTATTCTTTATTGCTTTAGAAATGATTTTAGGAATTACGTTATACAAGGAAGATGAAGATGATGCATTAAATGCGTCTGTATTTCCTATCGCATTTCCTTTAATTGCAGGGCCGGGTAGTTTAACAACATTGTTATCTTTAAAGGCAGAATACCAATGGGAAAATATTTTAATAGCGATATTATTGAATGTGATCGTTATTTTTGTAGTATTAAAAACCTCTTCAAGGATCGAAAAAATTATAGGTCAAAACGGTATTAAAATTATTAGAAAAATATTTGGTGTAATTTTATTAGCGATTGCTGTTAAAATGTTTGCAGAAAATTTACCCGAACTATTAAATAAACGAACATGATTTTCGATTCCTTAGTAATTGGCGGTGGAGTTGCTGGTATGCAATGTGCTTTGCTATTAGGTTCTGCAAAAGAAAAATTATATGCAAAAAACAAGAAGATAGGAGTTATAATGCATCAGAAATCTTCTCATCTTCAAAATGCATTATTTAATAACGTTTTAGGTTTGCCTAAAGGAAAATTAGGAAGTGAAATTCTTACAGAAGGAGCAAAAGAATTAGAAGATAAATATCCGCATGTTACTCAAATAGAAAATGAAAAAGTAACTGCTGTTTTAGAAACAGAAAATGGATATAAAATAATTACGAATAAGAATGAATACGAATCTAAAATAGTTGTTATAGCTTTAAATTATGCAAAACCTTTTGATATAGCTGGACTAGAAAAATATGTAGAAAGACATTCAAGGGCAAATCCGATGAAAGATAGAATTCAGTTAAGAAACTTTAATCATCTTATTAATGATGGTTTATATGTTTGTGGAACTATAGCAGGATGGAGAAGTCAGTTTGCTATTGCTGCAGGTAGTGGAGCTTCAGTTGCTACAGATATTCTTACATTATGGAATGATAATGTATCAACAAAAATTCACGATAAGATATAGTTTACTTAGAATTATAAATGAAAAAGCCTTTTAAACATTATGTTTAAAAGGCTTCATTTTTTATATAATTTGGGGATTATATAGACTTAACTATTTTTAATGGCATTTTATAAATCTGCCCTCTTTTTACTAATTTAGTAGAAAGAATTTTATAGTTTAATTTACTTTTTACATAAGAATGAACCTCTGTGTTGTTAGAGTTTACGTTAACAACAACGATTTCACCTTTATTGTTTACCATAAATTCAATAGTGCTATTTAAATCTCTATTAAATTCAAAGTTTGCTTTACCTAAAAGTTTAACGATTTCTGTTCTTAACTCAGATTTTGTTTCGTTTGCAGGATTCGTATTATTAGCGAATGCTGAGAAACTAATTAATATAACGAATAATACTACTTTAAGATCTTTCATGTTTAATATAATTTGGGGGTTATTATATAGATTTAACTATTTTTAAAGGCATTTTATAAATCTGTCCTCTTTTTACTAATTTAGTAGAAAGAATTTTATAGTTTAATTTACTTTTTACATAAGAATGAACCTCTATGTTATTAGAGTTTACATTAACAACAACGATTTCACCTTTATTGTTTACCATAAATTCAATAGTACTATTTAAGTTATTATTAAATTCAAAGTTTGCTTTACCTAAAAGTTTAACGATTTCTGTTCTTAATTCAGATTTTGTTTCATTAGTAGGATTCGTATTGTTAGCGAATGCTGAGAAACTAATTAATGTAACGAATAATATTACTTTAAGATTTTTCATGTTTTATTGTTTTGAAGGTTTTTTAATTTCTTTTTTTTTATTAAAATTTCTTGGGTCAAAATTACTTCAACTAAATAAAAAAAAGACTAAAATCATTGTTAACAAAACATCTTTTTTGAACCTTTTTTTAGCTTGTTTTTGTAAAGTTAACAATTTGGTAACATTGATAATATGATAATGAAATCAATGAATTGATTTATTTTATTTATTAAAAATACTTAAAATGATGTTTTGAGTGCTTTTTTTTCAATTTTTTAAGAGTTTAAATTTAAAAAAGCAAGTTAATTTTATGTTTACAAACATAAAAAAAGAGAGGTGAATTTATTTTTATTTAGAGCTTAAAAGTAAGTTTTATGAGGTGAAATTTTTTAAAAATTCAGATTTAAAGGTTCTACCAATAGGAATTCTTTTTTTATCGACGAAAACTTCATTCCCAGATATTTTTTCTATATGATTTAAATTAACAATATAGGATTTATGTAATTGGAAAAAATATTTTGGTAATTTAGAGTTCCAGCACTTTAAAGTATCAATTAATACATGTTTTTTATTTATGGTTACAAAAACGATGTAATTTCTATCAGATTCTATATATAAAAGATCTTTAAAGAATAATTTATGTAATGTTTTATCAATATTTAAAAAAGTATGATCAATTGTTTCTGTAATTGTTTCTGTTGTTCTTTTTTCTATTTTACGAATAGATTTTAAAAAACGATCAAAAGAAAATGGTTTTACTAAGTAATCTACAATAGTTTCAAGCTCAAAACTACCTAAAGCATAATCTGGATAAGCAGTAGTAATAATTACTAATGGAGGGTCTTTAACTGTTTTAATAAAATCTATCCCTAAAATATCTGGAAGATTAATATCCAAAAAAATAAAATCAACCTTAGTGTCTTTTAAAAAAGCATATGCAGATTTTGCTGTTTGAAAACAATCTAATAGCTCAATGTTAGGAACTTTTCTAATAAAATTTTTTAAAATGTTTTGCGCGGGCTTTTCATCTTCTATAATAATACAATTCATATTAATGTTAATTTTAAGAGTACTGAGAATCGATTATCTTCTTTAATTTCTATAACATATTTATCTTTATACAATAAATCTAATCTTTTTTTCAGGTTAATAAGTCCTATGGCTTCATTTTTAGAATCATTTGATTTACTAAAGTCGTTTTCACAAAAACATTCTAAAGAGGTTCCATCTGTTTTTAGGTGAATATTAATAATACTATCTATTGAACTATGTTTAAAAGCATTTTCTATAATTGTTATTAAAAGTAGAGGAGCAATTTTATGATTAGTACTTTGAATAGATTTTGAATATTGAATTTTTTTTATTCCTTCAGTTCTTATTTTTTGAAAATCTATATAGTTATCTATATACTGTATTTCTTTCTCTAGTAAAATATAATCAGCATTACTATCATATAATACATGTTTTAAGTTTTCTGATAATTTTAAAATCAAAGAAGGAGTTTGATCTGGTTTTTCTAAAGCGTATGCATAAATAGTGTTTAAGTTATTAAATAGTACATGAGGATTAATTTGTGATTTTAAAAACTTAAGTTCCATTATTGTTCGTTCTTGCTTCGTTTTTTCTACTTCCTTTTCTTTGTCTAAATACATAAATAACATCCATATAAAAGAGAAAAAAATTAAAGGAACTATAGTTTGCCATAAATAATCACTTAAACATTTCATAATTGAACAACCACATTCTGCAAATACATTACAATATAGTTGAGTAGCAAAAAATGAAATTCCAATAAATAAAATGGAATAGATTAAATACCATTTCTTTTTTACAAAATAAGGTAGAAGAATTAAGTTATTAAGGTATACGATAACAATTAGTATAGAAAGATATTGTAGAAAAGGATTTTCAGACCAATAGTATTTAGAAAACACAAATAAAGAAATTAGTATAAAAACGGTCCAAAATAAAAGATGAACAAGAGCTTGGGTGATATGTTTTTTTATGAATTCCATTGCAGAGATTAAAGTACGTATTAAAAACTCATTTTAAAAATAGTAAGTATCAAATACACATATAACTATGCAAAATGCATTTGATACGCTGTTTTAAACTATATGTACTTCCTTTATTGAAGTATGTTAAGTTATTTTTTTATAGAGACTATATCGCATTAATTTTGAGAGAAAGATTTTAAATTATGAAGAATATTTTTTTTTCGTGTCTATTGTTTTTTTCTATTCTAGGAATTAACGGACAAATAAATAAGGTTGTTAAAACGGACAAAGGCAAGTTAATGTTATTAGGTAAAGTTGATAGAAAGGGATTTAATAATGCCGAATTTAAATGGTTCGATGAAAAATATGAATCCTACTTAACAAATGATAAAATAATTAAAAAGTTAAAAAAAGAATTAAAGAATTATACTGTTAAGGTTTTTTTTGGATCATGGTGTGGAGACAGTAAACGAAATTTACCTATTTTTTATAAAGTATTAGATGAAGCAGATTTTCCTAAAGAAAATTTAGATGTGATTGCTGTAGATAGAAAAAAGGAAGCTTATAAACAGGCACCAAATAGAGAAGAAAAAGGATTAAATATTCATAGAGTACCCACATTTGTTATATATAAAAAAGGAAAAGAAGTTAACCGTATAGTTGAATACCCTAAAGAAACTTTTGAAAGAGATTTATTAGCAATTGTTAAAGGAGAAAAGTATAGGTCGAAATATAGAGCGGCAAGATTGATAAGTTCATTGTTAAAAAAACCAAAAGACAGCCTTCTTTTGTTAAAAAAGGAGTTAATAAGTTTTCTACCTGAAATAGCAGAAGGTGTTAAAGAATTAAATACATATGGTTTTGTTAAGCTAAGAGCTAATGAATATAAAAACGCAGAATTTGTTTTTCAATTGAATACAAAAATGTACCCAAATCATTATGTTCCGTATAGTAGTTTAGGAATCTTTTATTACGAGCAAAAGCAATTTAAAAAAGCATTGAAAAATTTTTATAAATCATTGAGTTTACAGCCAAATAATAAAGAGATAAAAGAAATGATAGAAAAAATAAATAAGAACCCTAAAACATAAAATTATGAAAGTACTAATTACATTTTTTTTAATTCTATTTATATCTATAGAATTAAACGCCCAAGAATTTAAGTTTGAAAAAGAAACAATTAATTATGGTAAAATAGCGCAAGGATCTAAAGGAATACGTGTGTTTGAATTTACAAATATTGGAGAAGCTCCTTTAATTATAAAAAAGATTAATTCTACATGTGGTTGTGCTGTACCTAAAAGACCAGATAAACCTATTATGCCAGGAGAAAAAGGACAAATATCGGTTTCTTATGATACAAAGAGAATGGGAGGTTTCTCAAAAGCAATCACTGTTTTTTCTAATGCAAAGGAAGAAAGGAAAATGCTAAAAATAAAAGGTCTTATAGAGTAGAAAATTATATACAAGCGAAAAGCTGAGTTACACACTCAGCTTTTCTAATTTGAAGTACTATTTGATTAGAACTGATAATCTATATTGCATTTCCCCAAACACAATATAACAGATCTACGTAAATTTATTTTTTTAATTATAAACGATATAAAAAAATAACCTAAGCGTATGAATTAAAGGTACAAGTGTAGGTTTTTAATAAAGCATGATTTATCTAATTGATTTGTTAATGTATAGAAAGTTCTTTACTGAATATATATCGGATGCTTATTTTGATATTAGAAATTACCTTATGGTAATATTTTTTAAACTATAAATATTTATTTTTACTTAACAAGATAAATTATTAAAATGGAAAGTTTAAAAGGTAAAAAAGCAATTATAACAGGTGGTAGCAGAGGTTTAGGAAAAGCAACTGCTGTTTCTTTCGCTAAAGAAGGAATAGATGTTGCCATAACTGGAAGAAATGAAAAAAGATTACAAGAAACGGTTAATGAATTAAAAGAATTAGGAGTTAATGCTATATATGCTGTTTTTGATGTAAGTAATTATGAAGAAGTAAAAACAGGGATTAAAAGTGTAATAGAAAACTTTGGTTCTATAGATATTTTAGTAAACAACGCTGGTATTGCCGCTTTTGGTTCGTTTAACGATATGGAGGTTAGTACATGGTCAAATATTATTCAAACAAACGTAATGGGTATGTATTATGTTACTAAAGAAGTTTTGCCACATTTAATAAAACAAAATAGTGGAGATATTATTAATGTCTCATCAACAGCAGGGTTAAATGGGAATGCAAATGTTTCTGCATATTCAGCATCAAAATTTGCTGTCATTGGAATGTCTGAGTCATTAATGAAAGAAGTTCGAAAAAATAATATTCGTGTATGCACTTTAACACCTAGTACAATTGCTTCAGATATGTCATTAGATTTAGGAATCACAGATGGTAATGTAGAAAAAGTATTACAACCAAATGATTTTGCTGAATTAATAGTTGCAGGGTTACAATTACCAAGAAGAGCAATGCTTAAAAGTGCTGCTTTATGGTCTACAAACCCATAATTTTAAAATAAGATAATTAAATTATATAAAAAAAGGCTCAAACTTAAGTTTGAGCCTTTTTAGATTTTATAAAAAATGGATATTTGTTATCCTTTTAAACTTGCTTTTAAGAACTCTGTATTCATACGAGCTATATTTTCTAAAGAAATTCCTTTTGGACATTCAACTTCACATGCACCAGTATTTGTACAGTTACCAAAACCTTCTTCATCCATTTGCTTTACCATATTTAATACACGATCAGTTGCTTCAACTTGACCCTGTGGTAATAAAGCAAATTGAGAAACTTTTGCAGAAACATATAACATTGCTGAAGAGTTTTTACAACTAGCAACACAAGCTCCACATCCAATACAAGTAGCCGCTTCAAAAGCTTTATCTGCATTTTCCTTATTTACAGGAATGGCATTTGCATCAATAGTATTTCCTGAAGTATTAACAGAAATAAACCCACCAGAGTGTTGTATACGATCAAAGGCACTTCTGTCAACAATTAAATCTTTAACTACAGGAAATGCTTTTGCTCTAAATGGTTCTATAAAAATAGTATCACCATCTTTAAACATACGCATGTGTAATTGACAAGTAGTTACACGTCTATCTGGCCCGTGAGCTTCTCCATTAATATATAATGAACACATACCGCAAATTCCCTCACGACAATCGTGATCAAAAGCTACAGGTTCGTCACCACTATTAATTAATTGTTCATTTAAAACATCTAACATTTCAAGGAAAGACATATCTGGTGAAATATCGTTGACTTTATAATCAACCATTTTACCTTTATCGTTAGCGTTTTTCTGACGCCATATTTTCAACGTTAAATTCATGCTTCCCATTATTTGTATGATCTTTGTTTTAATTCAATATCCTTAAACTCTAGTTCTTCTTTATGTAATACAGCATCACTAGGTTCTCCTTTGTATTCCCAAGCAGATACATAAGCAAAATCTTTATCATTACGTAAAGCTTCTCCTTTTTGTTCTCCATCTAATTCTACAGAATCTTCTCTGAAGTGACCTCCACAAGATTCTTCTCTATTTAATGCATCCTTAGCAAATAATTCTCCTAATTCTAAGAAATCGGCAACACGACCTGCTTTTGCTAATTCTTCATTATATTCATCTGAACTACCAGGAACTTTTACTTCTTTCCAGAATTGTTCACGTAATTCTTTAATTTCTGTAATTGCTTCTGTTAAACCTTTTACATTACGAGACATTCCAACTTTGTTCCACATGATTTTTCCTAAACGTTTATGGAAATAATCTACAGAATGCTTTCCTTCATTAGTAATGAAGAAATTCAATGTCTTTTTAACTTCGTTTTCTGCTTCTTCAAATTCTTTAGAGTCTGTAGAAATTGGTCCTGTACGAATATCATCAGATAAATAATCTCCAATAGTATATGGTAACACGAAATATCCGTCAGCTAAACCTTGCATTAAAGCAGAAGCTCCTAAACGGTTGGCACCATGATCAGAGAAGTTAGCTTCACCAATACAGTATAAACCAGGAACGGTTGTCATTAAGTTATAATCAACCCAAACACCACCCATTGTATAGTGTACTGCTGGATAAATCATCATTGGTGTATTGTATGGATCTTGATCTACGATCTTCTCATACATTTGGAATAAGTTTCCATATTTATTTTTAACAACCTCTTGCCCTAATTTTTTAATTAAAGCAGCGTCATTTAAGTCTAAACCTTTAATAGTTGCTTGCTCTTTACCGTAACGTGTAATTGCAGAAGCAAAATCTAAATACACAGCTTCACCTGTAGCATTTACACCATAACCTGCATCACAACGTTCTTTAGCAGCACGAGATGCTACATCACGAGGAACTAAGTTACCAAATGCAGGGTAACGACGTTCTAAATAATAATCTCTATTTTCTTCCGCAATTGCAGTTGGTTTTAATTTACCATCTCTAATTGCTTTTACATCATCCATGTTTTTTGGTACCCAAATACGACCATCATTTCTTAATGATTCAGACATTAAGGTTAATTTAGATTGATGATCTCCAGAAACTGGAATACATGTTGGGTGAATTTGTGTGTAGCAAGGGTTTGCAAAGTAAGCACCACGTTTGTGTGCTTTCCAACCTGCTGTTACATTACTTCCCATCGCGTTTGTAGATAAGAAGAATACATTACCATAACCACCAGAACCTAAAACTACAGCATGTGCTGAATGTCTTTCAATTTCTCCAGTAATTAAGTTACGTGTTATAATGCCACGAGCTTTTCCATCAACTTTAACAACGTCTAACATTTCGTGACGATTGTACATTTTGATTTTACCACGACCGATTTGACGGTTCATAGCTGAATAAGCTCCTAATAATAATTGTTGACCAGTTTGTCCTGCTGCGTAAAAAGTACGTGATACTAATACACCACCAAATGAACGGTTGTCTAATAAACCTCCATACTCACGAGCAAAAGGAACCCCTTGTGCAACACATTGATCAATAATATTTGCAGATACCTCAGCTAAACGATATACGTTTGCTTCACGAGAACGATAATCTCCGCCTTTTACAGTATCGTAAAATAATCTGTAAGTAGAATCACCATCTCCTTGGTAATTTTTTGCTGCATTAATTCCTCCTTGCGCCGCAATTGAGTGCGCACGTCTTGGAGAATCTTGAAAACAGAATGCTTTTACGTTATATCCTAACTCTGCTAAAGTAGCAGCGGCAGAACCACCAGCTAATCCTGTACCAACAACAATAACATCTATATTACGTTTATTTGCTGGATTTACTAAATCGATATGATTTTTATAATTAGTCCA
>CALISK010000205.1 GCA_938041625.1 uncultured Tenacibaculum sp.
GCGTTTAAATTATTTAACATTTCACTTAAAAAGCGAGAATTAAAACCAATTTGCATGTCATCACCTTGGTAATCGCAGCTTAAGCGTTCATCTGCTTTGTTTGCGTAGTCTAAATCTTCAGCAGATACATTTAACTCTGTACCAGCCATTTTTAAACGTATCTGATGTGTAGTTTTACTAGAGAAAATTGAAACTCTACGAACAGAGTTTAAAAAAGAAGCTCTATCTACAGTTAACTTATTTGGGTTTTCTTTAGGAATTACAGCTTCGTAGTTAGGATATTTCCCATCAATTAAACGACAAACTAAAACAATATTATCAAAGGTGAATTTTGCATTAGCGTCATTATATTCAATAGTAACATTGTCTTCAGTACCACCTAAAATACCTTTTAATAAATTTAAAGGCTTTTTTGGCATAATGAATTCGGCAGATTTATCTGCAGATACATCCTTTCTTGTGTACTTAACTAATTTATGTGCATCTGTGGCTACAAATGTTAGTTCTTTAGAATTAAATTGAAAAAATACACCACTCATTACAGGTCTTAAATCATCATTACCTGCTGCAAAAATAGTTTTTGAAATAGCTGTAGAAAGAATGTGAGGAGGTACTTCTGTACTACTTGGTGATGGTAACTCTATAGCTTTTGGAAATTCTTCTCCATTATAAAAAGCCATATCGTATTTTCCTTGCTCAGAGCTAATTTCAATAGTGTTCTCCCCTTCAGTTTTAAAAGTTAAAGGTTGATCAGGAAATGTTTTTAGTGTATCTAACAATAAACGAGCATTAATAGCTATAGATGCTGTATCAGTACTTTCAACATTAACCACTGCACTCATGGTAGTTTCTAAGTCTGAAGCTGAAGCTTTTAATTGATTTTCAGATAATTCAAACAAAAAATTGTCTAGTATAGGTAACGTGTTGTTGCTATTAATAACACCACCTAATATCTGTAGTTGTTTTAGTAAATGTGAGCTAGATACAATAAATTTCATTATTTTTTTCTAAAGGAATTTGATTTACAAAGATATTCTATTCAGTTAATTTTTAAAATTAATTTATCAACACTTTTTAAGCTTTTGTTAATTAGTTAAAAAGATAGTGGATTTCGATGCTGCCATAAACGTTAGAATTAGGTACTCTAATGCTTTTTAATTTTTTTGTATGATGAACAACAGCATATTTAAAATTAAAGCGATTAAGAGAGAAACGAAAACCTATTTCTGTAGTTAATACAAATGGGTTAATATCATAAGTGACAATTTCATTATCATTTAAAATACTACCTTGTATTGTGGCATCATAACCATTCAATCTTAACATTGGATTCACGTAAAAAAACATTTCTTTGTTGCTGTTCAACTTCGTGTTTTTGTCATTTAAATTACTGTTGAAACCAATACTATTTGTTATTTTTTTTAGGTTTTTTAAACCTATTCGACTAGAAAAACCGGTTGAAATATCAGTAAAAATAAGTCCAATATTAATTTTATTTTTCCAATTAAAATCAAAATATTCAGAAGAAAAAGATTGGATGTTTTTTGTATAGCTAGCACTCAAATTTAAAGTAAAAGCATCTTTTATTTGATATTTCCAACCAATGGCAGGGTCAAAACCATAAATATCATGAACAAAATTCATTAATTCTTCACCAAAAGCAGAAGGGCCAATTAATCCAATTCGACCATTTAATTTTAGAATAGAATTATTGTTATAAAAATTACTTACTCCAAAACCGCCAAATAAATAGCCTGCAAAAGGCCTGTCGTGTTCAGATAAAAAATCTACGTTCGCTTTAAAAGGAGAGTATAATTTTTGTCCAACTTCTATTGAATATATTTTTTTAATTACTTTTTCGCTCTCTTTAGAGGATAGGTAGTTGTATTTTAGTAATATACCGTTTGTATAGTATCTATCTCTTTGAGTAGATACATACAAATCATTGTCATTAATAAAGCTAAATTGTTTGGTGTAATTATTTTGACCAAAACAAATAGATGATATTAAAAATAGTAATAGTAGTAACCCCGTTCTTTTCACGTGACCAAAATAATAAAAAAAATACATTATTCTTATTTATAATTTATACTTTAGTCTGATATAATTTATTGGATGGAAAAGAAGCCTAAACTTACAGCTGAAAACTTTAAAGAAATAAAAAATAAAGAAGAATTATTGTTGTTTATAAAAGAACAAAAAATTCCATTTCGATCTGTAGAAAAAGAATTGATTTATGAAGAGGAATTAAGAGGTTTGCAGATAGAGTTGGTAAAGTTACAACAATGGGTTGCAAAGAATAATAAAAGGGTTGCTATAATTTTTGAAGGAAGAGATGCTGCTGGTAAAGGGGGGAATATTAGACGTTTTATGGAGCATTTAAGCCCTAGATCTTCACGATTAGTGGCATTAAATAAGCCAACAGAGGTAGAAACAGGTCAATGGTATTTTCAACGATATATTAAAGAATTACCAAACCCAGGGGAAATTGTTTTTTTTGATAGAAGTTGGTATAATAGAGCTGTTGTAGAGCCTGTTATGGGTTTTTGTTCAGAAGCTCAGTATCGAAAGTTTTTAGTGCAAGTTCCTGAATTTGAGCATATGTTATATGAAGATGGAGTTATTGTGATTAAATTTTGGCTGTCAATAACAAAAAAAGAACAAATAAAACGATTTGAGGCAAGAATGGGGAATCCTTTAAAGCACTGGAAATTTAGTCCAGTGGATAAAAAAGGTCAAGAATTGTGGGATAAATATACTTATTATAAAGAGGAGATGTTTACTAAAACACATACAAGTTATTGTCCTTGGACTATTATAAAAACGAATAGTAAAAAGATTGCTCGTTTAGAAGCAATGAGGCATGTGCTTTCTAAATTTGATTATATAGGAAAAGAGGAAGCGATGACCAATTTAAACCCTGATCCAAACATAGTGATGAGATATTACCGTTCTATAATACAACATGATTAATATGAATTTAGAAAATAATAAGTTAGAAGAGTTGAGTCTTTCAGAAGCTGATGTAGAAAAACTGAATTCAAAAGATGGATTATTAGCTGTTTTAACTAGAGAAACTTATAATGTAGGGAGAGCGCTTAGATATGTTAATTATTTAGAGAAACTCGAAGAGTTACAAGTTGAGTTGATAAAACTTCAAACG
>CALISK010000206.1 GCA_938041625.1 uncultured Tenacibaculum sp.
CTTTTGTTTGATAAAAAACCAACTTCAGTATTTACCAATTCAGGTAATGATCCGTATGGAGTACCAAAAACGGGGCAACCATAAAAAAGGCTTTCTGTAATTGCTAATCCAAAAGGTTCGTGCCAAAGAACAGGAAAAACTAAACCTTTTGATTGATTTAATAAATCATGTTTTTCTTTACCGCCTACCATACCGTAAAAAGAAGCCCTGTGTGTTAAAGTGAAACGAAATCCCATAGTTAAGTTTAGTCTTTTGCCTCCCATAACCTTTAGGTATTCAGTTTTTGTTTTTTTAACAACATTTATAGCGCCTTTTACATTTTTTATTCTCCAAGCTGCTTTTCCTAAAAAGTGAAAATAATTTTTCTTGTTGAAATCTGGTTTCGTGTAATCATTCCAGTCTAAACCATTATGTACATAACTATTAGAATTATAACGTTGCGCATGGTTTTTTGAAACAAAAATAGTATTCTTATCAAGTGAAGCACTTGAATTTCCATGCATAGTGACTACATAAGGAAAATTAGTATTCGTTTGTTTAGGAGGTGTTTGGTGAAAATGAACAACATCTGTATCTTTAGGTATTAGATTCCAAATATCTTGTTCTTTATCCATAAAAATAACACTAGCAAAACTACAAAAAGATTTTTCTTCTACCAGAAAAGTTACTTTATGTCCTAGTTTTGATAGTTCATGGCCTAAGTACCATATTACTCGTTGAGTTCCTCCATATAAATTTACAGGAATAACTCCATCATAAACAATCGTTATATTCATTAAACACCTAACTGTTTTACAATTTGTTGAATTTTATCATCTAATTTATTTTCAACTTCAACAATATTTTGAATTGAATCTAAAGAATTTTTAACACTAATGTAAAATTTAATTTTAGGCTCAGTACCGCTTGGTCTACATGCTACTTTTGTTCCTTCTTCTGTTTCGTAAATTAAAACATTAGATTTTGGAATGTCAATAGTAGTTACATTTCCTGTTACTGTATTTGTTCTAGTAGAAAGTTTATAATCGTTTATATAAATAACTTTTTCTCCATTTATTTCAGAAAATGGTTTCTCGCGTAAATCAATTAACATTTGTTTTATTTCTGCTGCACCATCCATTCCTTTTTTTACAAGTGATACTAAGTGTTCTTTATAAAAGCTATGATTTATATAAATATCTAATAATTCTTCATAAAAAGAACTTCCATTATTTTTTGCTGCTGTAGCAATTTCACAAGCGAGTAGAGTAGAAGTAACAGCATCTTTATCGCGAACAAAATCTCCTACCATGTAACCAAAACTTTCTTCACCACCACCAATAAAATCTAATTCATGGTAATCCTTAATCATTTTAGCGATCCATTTAAAACCTGTTAAACTTACCTTAGTTTCAACTCCATAACTTTTCGCTATTTCATTAACTAAATTTGTAGAAACAATAGTAGAACCAACAAATTGTTTACCGTTTAGCAAACCTTTTTTCTGCCATTGTTTAATAAGGAAATTGGTCATAACGCTCATGGTTTGATTTCCGTTTAACAACTTCATGTTACCTTTTAAATCTCTTACAGCAATACCTAATCGATCACTATCAGGATCTGTCCCAATAACAATATCAGCGTTTACTTTATTAGCTAATTGAATCGCCATTTCTAATGCTTCTGGTTCTTCTGGGTTTGGCGATTTTACAGTAGGGAAATCTCCATTTGGTTCTGCTTGCTCTTCAACAAGATGTACTTGTGTATACCCAGCACGTTTTAAGACTTCAGGAATAGATTTAATAGACGTACCATGTAAAGAAGTAAAAACTACTTTTAAGTTTTCTCTATTTTCAATAGTAAACGTTCCATTTTTAACAGAAGCATTACAAAAAGCTTCGTCTACTTCTTTTCCTATATATGAAATCAATTCTTCTTTTTGATTAAAATTGATATCAGAAAACTCTAAAGAATTTACTTCAGAAATAATATTTTTATCTTGAGGAGGAACAATTTGACCTCCATCTGTCCAGTAAACTTTATATCCGTTATATTCAGGAGGATTGTGAGATGCTGTTAATACAATACCAGCATGGCAATTTAAATGATTCACTGCAAAAGATAATTCTGGTGTAGTTCGTAAATCATCAAAAACAAAAGCTTGAATATTATTTGCAGATAAAACGTTTGCTACTAGTTTAGAAAATTCTTTACTATTATGCCTACAATCATAAGCAATAACTACTTTAATTTTCTCTTGAGAATATGTTTTATTTAAAAAGTTACTTAACCCTTGAGTAGCTTTACCCAATGTATATTTATTAATTCTATTTGTACCAGCTCCCATAATACCGCGCATACCACCAGTACCAAATTCAGTATCCTTATAAAATCGATCAATTAGATCATCAGATTTAGTATCTATTAATTGTTTGATTTCGTTTTGAGTATCTGTATCAAAAGTTTCAGATAACCAAAGGGTTGCTTTTTTTAGAATGTCTTCCATTTTTAGAATTTAAATAAATAACGATTATAAGTTTACACTTTCTTTAATTGTATAGTATTTTTGGTTTAGGTTATTTTTAATAATCATTTCGCCTAAAAAACCAGCTAAGAACAATAATGTGCCCAATATCATAGCGGTTAAAGCTATAAAAAACCAAGGGTTATCTGTAATTAATATGGTTTTAATATGATATGCAACTCTATAAAGTTTCATTGCTCCTATAAAAAAAGCAGATAAAAAGCCAAATAAAAACATTAATGTACCCCATAAACCAAAAAAATGCATAGGTCTTTTACCAAATTTAGATAAAAAAGAAATAGTAATTAAATCTAAAAAACCATTTACAAATCGATCCATACCAAATTTAGTTTCACCATACTTTCTTGCTTGATGTTTTACAACTTTTTCACCTATTTTTTCATAACCTTCATTTTTAGCGAGTACAGGTATGTATCGATGCATTTCACCACTTACTTTTATTGATTTAATAACTTCATTTTTATAAGCTTTTAAACCACAATTGAAGTCATTAAGTTTAAGACCAGATGTTTTTCTGGCAGCCCAATTAAAAAGTTTTGAAGGAATGTTTTTTGTAATTACATTATCATAACGTTTCTTTTTCCATCCAGAAATTAAGTCGAAATCACTAGTTATAATTAATTTGTATAGTTCTGGTATTTCTTCAGGGTTATCTTGTAAATCAGCATCCATAGTAATAACCACATCACCTTTTGCTAAATTAAAACCAGCATCTAAAGCTTGAGATTTTCCATAGTTTTTCTGAAAACGAATACCTTTTACAGAAGTGTGAGTTCTAGCTAATTCTGTAATAATTTTCCAGGAGTTATCTGTACTACCATCATCTATGAATATAATTTCATATAAAAATTGATTGGATTGCATAACAGATGCAATCCAATCATATAATTCTTGTAAAGATTCTTCTTCGTTTAAAAGTGGTATTACTACCGATATATTCATAATTAATTATTGCCTAATTTTAGAGCTGTAAAGTTACAATTAATTTAGGAGGTAATTAATACTCATATTTAAAAAGTATCTTCTTCTCTTCTTTGCATAATAGCTCCCGTTATTGCAGAGATAACGAAACCAATAAATGCAAAAAATAAAATTCCCATAGCTGAAGAAATTAAAGGGTTAGACATTTTTTTCTGCATTGCTATATTACTTTCAATTTGTTCGTCACTAAAACCAGCATCAAGTAAAGTTTGTTCTGCTTTTAAATAAACTTGTTCCATAAAATCAGGTTCTATAAAATTAATGAAAACTTGATTATAAACAATACTTAATAATGTTCCTAGAATAGCTATTCCAACACCTATTTTAATTGCTTGCCCAAAATATAAGAAATCATTATTCTCCTTTTTAAATTTTTTAATTCCTAAAACAATACAAGTAATTATCACTGCAGCAGTAATTAATATACTATCATAACCACCATCAAGGTGTTTCCCCATAGCGTATGTAATTAAACTAAATAAAATAAGTCCAGCTCCATAAAATAAGCCATATTGTATAATAATTCCTTTACTATCTGTTTGATTTTCCATTTAAAATTTGAATTTGATTTGTTAAAATTAATAAAAATACGTGTAACATTTTATTAGTATTCAATGTTTTAAAAATGTTACAAAAAAATCATATAAATTTATTGTGTGTGATTAAAAAAAAAGTTGTAAATTTGCCGCGGCAAGTTCTACACAACTAGCTCCCTTTGAACCCCCCAGGGCAGGAATGCAGCAAGGGTATTAGGTTGAGCAGTGTGATGTAGGTAGCTTGCCTTTTTTTATGCCTTATATTTTCCTGTTTCTAGGATGAAAATTTTCTACTACTTTTTGTAAATACTCTTTATCTAAATGAACATATATTTCTGTAGTAGTAATACTTTCGTGACCTAGTAGTTGTTGTATAGCTCTTAAATCGGCACCTTGTTTTAATAAAAATGTTGCAAAAGAATGTCTTAATGTATGAGGGCTTATTTTTTTTTGTAAATCTGCTTTTAGAGCTAATTCTTTTAAAATAGTAAAAATCATTTGGCGTGTTAGTTTTTTACCTCTTCTGTTTAGAAAAACAATATCAGAATCTTCTTTAAAAGGAGTTATTTTATTTCTAATACTATTGATGTATATATTTAAGTATTTAATGGTAACGGAATGTATAGGTATTAAACGATACTTATTTCCTTTTCCTAAGACACGAATATATCCTTCATCAAAAAATAAATCTGATAATCTTAAATTAATTAATTCACTTACACGTAAACCACAACCGTATATAGTTTCGATAATAGTTCTGTTTCTTTCTCCTTGAGGATGACTTAAATCTATAGTTTTTATTAGTAAACTAATTTCATCATCGGATAAAGTATCAGGAAGTGTTCTTCCAATTTTAGGAGATTCAATAAGATCTAATGGATTATCTTCTCTGTAGTTTTCAAAAACAAGGTAATCAAAAAAACTACGTAAACCAGAAATTATTCGAGCTTGTGTTTTAGGGCTTATAATTTTAGCAATTTCATAAATGAATAATTGAATAGTCTCTTTTTGTATGGAACTTGGTTTTTCATCGATAATAAACTCATTTATATAATTCACTAATTTATTTACATCTCTTATATAACTATCAATAGAGTTTAAAGAAAGTCCTCTTTCCAATTGAAGATATTCACGGTAGTCCACTATTTTTTGTTCCCAGTCCATATATATAGGTATTTTATAACCAAAAATATTAATGTTATAAAAATAATTTTAGGTTTGTTTAACAAACATATAATTAACAAATTTAAAAATTATGAAAAAATTACTTTTAATAATAGTACTATTAACTTTAGGTGTTACACTAAATGCACAAAAAGGAAAATTTAATGTAGCTGCTAATATAGCATTACCTATTGGTGATTCCTCTAATGCTTTTTCATTTGGCTTTTCAGCAGAAGCGAATTACTTATTTGAAATTTCAGATGATTTTCAAGTAGGGCCTTCGGCTAGTTTAATCTATTACTTTGGTAAATCGGAAAATGGTTTTGAAGTAGAGGATGCTTCTTTTTTACCATTAGCAGCCGCAGGTAGATTTAATATATCTGACGAGTTTACTTTAGGAGCCGATTTAGGTTATGGAATAGGAATTAGTCCAGATGGTATTAATAGCGGTTTTTATTACAGACCAATGATAGGATACAATGTATCAGAGAATATGATGCTTCAAGCTTCTTATTCAGGTATTAGTGTTGATGGATTTACTTTTGCTAATATATCTATAGGAGTAATGTTCGAATTATAAAAAACACCAACTAATTAAAAACAAAAAGGAAGTAATTAAGCTTCCTTTTTTTATTTGTGTAAATTAATTGTTAAGAAACGAGGAAGTTAGTCTAAAAAAAAATTTATTAACAGTTAAAAGTCTTTTTTATTCCTAAAATAAGTTTACTTTTGCGGCCACAAAACTTAAATAATTTAATTAAAACTAAAATTAAAAAATTATGAAAAAATTATTTTTAGCAATTGCTATGGTAACTTTCGGATTGGCTTTAAATGCACAAAAAGGAACTTTTAACGTTGGTGCTAACATTGGTTTACCTGTAGGTGACGCTGGTGATGTATCTTCTTTCTCTTATGGAGGTGAAGTAAACTATTTATTTGAATTATCTGAAAAATTTGAATTAGGAGCTTCTTTTTCTTACATTCAATTTTTAGGTAAAGAAGTTACTAGAACTTTTAATACTGGTGCTGGAACTGTTACTGTTACAGGAGATACACCTAGTAATGCTTATTTACCTATAGCTGCTGCTGGTCGTTACAATGTTTCTGAGAAATTTGTTTTAGGTGCTGACTTAGGTTACGCTATTGGAGTAGACACTGGACTTGAAAGTGGTTTTTATTACAGACCAATGGTAGGTTACAAAGTAATGGAAAATATTACATTACAAGCTACTTATTCTGGTATTAGTGCAGACGGAAATACTGCTTCTGTAATTGGATTAGGTGGATACTACTCTTTCTAATTAGAGATTTACAACTTATAAATAAATTAAAAGAAGCTAGAAATAGCTTCTTTTTTTATACCATAAAAATAGTTATATATTCGTATCCAAAATAAAAAGAACCATGAAAAGAATAATATTTATACTTTGTGTTTTGTTTTCAATAGGATCATTTTCACAAGAGAATGAATTTAATGTGGGAGTTAATGGAGGAATTACTATTGGAAACATAGAAAATGTATCTTCTGCAGCTTTTGGACTGGATGCAAATTACCTTTTTGATGTTTTTGAGAATATTAAATTTGGACCTTCTTTAAACTTATTATACTTTATAACTGAAGAGTTTAATGGGGTAAAGCCAGACACTTTTATTTATTTACCAATAGGAGGAGCAATACGTTTTAATTCTTTTGGAGAAAATTTTTATGTGGGTGCAGATGTGGGGTATGCAATTGGGATTTCTCCGAACGGAGATAATGGAGGAATTTTTATTAAACCAATGCTAGGGTATCATGTTAGTGATAAAATAGAATT
>CALISK010000207.1 GCA_938041625.1 uncultured Tenacibaculum sp.
CAGATAGATTATATATAAATGATGGCAAAGGTGATTTTTCAAAGTCAAATGGTATTCCAGAATTAAAAATAAGTGGTTCAAAGGCATATGAATTCGATTTTAACAAAGATGGAAAACAAGATATATTAGTTTTAGGTAGGCAAGTACCAGGGAAATATCCAATGCCTACTTCATCATACATACTTCAAAATAATTCAAATAAGGATCAAATAAAATTTGAAAATGTAACAGGAAAAATAGCTTCTGAATTCAATAATTTAGGTATGGCAACGAGTGCTGTAATTACCGATTTTAATAATGATTCATGGCAAGATATTATTATTGTTGGTGAATGGATGTCTATTAAAATTTTTAAAAACAATAAAGGAACCTTTGAAGAGGTTTCTGAGGAAATGGGATTAACAAAAGATACTACAGGTTGGTGGTGGAGTATAGCAGAAGGGGATTTTGATAAAGATGGAGACCTAGATTACATTATAGGAAATAACGGATTGAATTATAAATACAAGGCAACAGAAGAAGAGACATTTGATATTTATGTAAAAGATTTTGATAAAAATCAAAAGTCAGATATCGTATTAAGTTATTACAATAAAGGAAAACAATATCCGGTAAGAGGAAAACAATGTTCTACAGAACAAATTCCAGGAATAAAAAATAAGTTTAAAAATTACGATGATTTTTCTAAAGCAACATTAATAGATGTATATGGAAAAAAGAATTTAGAAAAGGCATTGCATTATCAAGTAAAATCTTTTGCTAGTGTTTATTTAGAAAATGAAGGAGGAGCTTTTAAAATTCATAAACTACCTGTTGAAGCCCAGTTTTCTAGCATACAGCAAATCATAGTAGAAGATTTTGATAAAGACGGAAATATAGATGCTCTAATAGCAGGTAATTTATATGATTCTGAAGTAGAAACACCAAGAAACGATGGAAGTAATGGTCTCTTTTTAAAAGGAAATGGAAAAGGAGAGTTTATTTCTGTACCAGTAAATGAAAGTGGTTTTTATACTAACGGGGATGTAAAAGATTTGAAAAAAATAAATATAGGAAATGAGAAGTATATCATTTCAGCAAAGAATAATGATTATTTACAATTTATAAAAATAAGCCAATAAAAATGAAAAAAATAAGTGTTCTAGTACTATTTATTGTGTTAACGATAGCATGTAAAACAGAAAAAAAGACAACGAATAATAAAGTTGAACTTGCCTATGAAATAGCTGCTAAATTAGGAGAAGGTGCAATATGGAATTATCAAACAAATGAATTTTATTGGATAGATATTGAAGGAAAAAAGCTACATATTTTTTCGCCAGTAAAAAAAGAAAATAAAACAATAAAAATGCCTTGTAGAATTGGTACAGTAGTACCAACAAATAAAGAAAATAAGGCAGTTGTAGCTTTAGAAGATGGAGTTTATATAGTAGATACAGAAACAAAAGAGCTTTCTATTTTATCAGATGTAGAATCTGATATGATAGAAAATAGATTTAACGATGGAAAGTGCGATCCTAATGGTAATTTATGGGTAGGATCTATGCATTTAGAACAAGAGAAAGGAAAAGCAAATTTATATAGAATAGATGAAGAAGGAAAGTACACTAAAATGTTAAGTAATGTAACTATTTCTAATGGAATTGTTTGGACAAAAGATAAAAAGACGATGTATTATATAGATACACCCACAGGAAAAATAAAAGCTTTTGATTTTAACACTACAAATAGTACTATTTCTAACGAAAGAGTTGCTGTTAATGTGAATGCAAAAGATGGATTTCCTGATGGAATGGCTATTGATGAAAATGACATGCTTTGGGTGGGTATGTGGAATGGAAATGCAGTAGCTCAATACAATCCGAAAACAGGGGAGTTAGTAAGAAAGATAAAGGTACCTGCGCATAATGTTACTGCTTGTGCTTTCGGAGGGAAAAATTTAGATGAGTTGTATATAACTACAGCCAGTATAGATATGACTGAAGAAGAAAAAAAGGAATATCCGTTAGCTGGTTCAATATTTAAAGTGAAACTAAATACAAAAGGAGTAAAAAGCTCATTCTTTAAAAACCCAATTATAAAAACAGCTCAATTAAATTAAAATTATTCAAAAAAATGTATAAAACCAAACTATATATACTACTAATTTTAATCGGAATAATTTCTTGTAAAAAAGAAACAACAACAGTTACTACAGATTCTTTAGAAGGACAAGTAAACAGTTTGCTTGCTAAAATGACTTTAGAAGAAAAAATAGGACAATTAAATTTAAGAGGAACTTCAAGTAGAGTAAAAGGAGCGTTGCCAGAAGAATTAAAACAAGCAGTAAGAGAAGGAAAAATAGGCGCTTTTTTAAATGTAATGAATACAGAATATGTAGATGAATTACAGCAAATAGCAATAAATGAAAGCCCAAATAAAATACCCTTAATTTTTGCAAGAGATGTAATTCATGGATTTAAAACAATCTTCCCAATTCCTTTGGGTTTAGCAGCATCTTGGAATGCAGAAATTGCAGAAGCATCTTCTAGAGTAGCAGCAGTTGAGGCATCGTCTTATGGTGTTCGATGGACGTTTGCTCCGATGTTAGATATTGCTAGAGATAGTAGATGGGGAAGAATTGCAGAATCGCCAGGAGAAGATCCTTATTTAGCAGCAAAATTAGGAGAAGCATATGTAAAAGGTTTTCAGGGAGATAGTTTAAATGATCCAACCAGTGTTATTGCTTGTGCAAAACATTTTATTGGTTATGGAGCTGCTATTGGAGGAAGAGATTATAATACCGCAATTATAAATAAAGAGTTGCTTCAAAATGTGTATTTACCTCCGTTCAAAGCTGCTTTTGAGGCAGGAAGTCAAACAGTAATGACTTCATTTAATGAAACAAATGGAATACCGGCATCTGGAGATAAAAAATTATTAAACGAGATTCTTAGAAAGCAATTAAAATTTGACGGTTTTGTGGTGAGTGACTGGAATTCGGTAACAGAAATGATTCCTCATGGTTTTGCTAAAGATGAAAAACATGCAGCAGAAATTAGTATAAATGCAAGCATGAATATGGAGATGACAAGTAAGTCATATGAAAATCATACAAAAGACCTACTTAAAGAAGGGAAAGTTTCAGAAGCACAAATTAATCGTTTAGTAGCAGATATTTTAAGAGTGAAATTTAGAATGGGTTTGTTTAAAAACCCCAAAAGAGATACTAATAATTCGGGAGATTTATATGCTAAAAAACATTTAGAATTAGCAAAGCAAGCAGCAGTAAAAAGCTCAGTATTATTAAAGAATGATAAAAAGATACTTCCGTTAGATAAAAAAACAAAAATGGTAGTAATTGGTCCGTTAGCAAATAAACCTAGAGAACAATTAGGAACTTGGACATTTGATGGAGATAAAGCACATACAATTACGCCTACAATGGCTTTTACAAAAGAGAAAGTAGCATTTAATTTTATAGAAGGATTGAGTTTTAGTAGAGATAAATCAGAGGCTCAATTTCAAAAAGCAATTAACGCTGCAAAAAAATCAGATGTAATTGTTTTTATTGGTGGAGAGGAAGCTATTTTATCGGGAGAAGCACATAGTAGAGCAAATATAAATTTACCAGGAGCACAAGAAAAATTAATTAAAGAATTAGCAAAAACAGGAAAGTCAATTGTATTAGTTATTATGGCAGGTAGGCCAATTACATTAACAAATATTATTGAAGATGT
>CALISK010000208.1 GCA_938041625.1 uncultured Tenacibaculum sp.
TATCCTATTTCTGTGTTATTTTGTAGCGTAAATTCTCCTAACAAAGGATTGTATGCATTCGCTTTGTATTTAGTAAAGAAATTAGCGGTTCCACCTATTTGTACTAAAATAGGATCGCCTTTAAACCAACTATCTGTATAATATAAGGTGTTTCTGGTGACAAATTCAGGAACTCTAAAAACATCACTTCCGCTAGATACATTTTGATACATTAAGGTATTATCTAAAGCAAAGTACTTTAAGAATTTGAATTCTTTATTTACTTTGACTTTAAGGTAGGTAATAGATTCGTTAAATTGTTTAGGTGTATTATCCGTGCCAAAATATACGTAATCTTCAATATTTGTAAAATCTAAACTAGCATTTCCCCATTTAGATTTAAAAGAGAAACCAAGATTTCGAGTATCAATATTTGTAAAATTATTTTCCCAATTATAATCGTTGTAAGTACTTTGGAATAATTGCTGATTAAAGTTAGGTGCTCTAGAATTCAGAAGTAAACTGGCTTTTACAGAAAAAACACTGTCTTTCTTATATGAAGCATCACCACTAAAATGATTACCTGCTAAATGGCCACTACCAGGTGTTACCATAGCACTTGCATTTACCTTAAAATTTCCTATTCTACCATTCCAATCTCCGCCTAATGAAAAAGCTTTACCTTTTAATCGTTTAGTGTTTATAAGAACATTTCCATTATAAATAGTATCATATCCGTAATTCACAGTAGTGTAATTAGCTTTTGCTTTAAATTTACCTAAAACATACTTTGAGTTAAATTCTAAGTATGCTTGGTTGATAGTAATGCTATGCGCTACACTTTCATTTATAGTACCAGAAGTTTTACTAGCGTCATTAAAAAAATCGGTTGTTATAGTTCTTTGATTGAAATTATACTCTTTTTTCTCATAATGAAAAACATGACCAACTTTTAAATTACTGAAATTATTTACATTGGTAGTATCTTTAACTGTAAAAAGTTTAAAGTTATGATCTAAATATAAACGAGTCCCTTCTAAAACATTTTCAGCATCATTTAAATTTACATCTAGTCTCCCTCTATCTTTAAAATTAGGATCGTCAGTTAAAAAATTTGAAAGAGCCTGTGTATTAAGTCCTCCATTCTCTTGATTTGTGAAATCTTGAGAAGCAATGTGTGTTCTAATACTATACTGATCTTTTGGAGTTCTATAAGTCATTGTAGCTCTAAAATTACCAGTACTTGATAATGAACGGCGGTATTGACCTAAAGATCTTAATCCTCTATATGCAAAACTCAAATTAAGTCTTTTCGAAAAATTTAAGGTAAACAAAGCATCTAAAACTTGTCCTTGTTCATTACCAGTTCTAGCCATTATTTGAGTTGTAGGAGTAGCAACTCTGTAATAATTAATGTCTTCAATGTTTAAGTAATTAAACTGTTTTGCTCTAAAACCAATATCAGGAAATTGATTATTGTTTCTGAAATTATAAGCAAGATTGTTAAACGTTTGCCCTTGATTTGCAAAAGCCAACAATTCAAAATTATCTTTTCTTCTAAAATTAAATTTATATTCTTTTTTAATTGTTAATGTAGTATCTACATACGTAGTATCATTATGAAAACTTATAATTTTATAATCTGTATACTTTGTTTTTCCGCTAAGTTTTACACTTATTTCGTTGTTAGATAAAGAATCAATTCTAGAAGTACCTCCAAAACCTCCAAAACCACCATCTGCTGATCTAATTTGCGAATTGATGCCAATTGAAATACAGAAAAAAATAAAAACAAAAATATATTTCATAAGAGCAAATGTAAAATAATAAAACTAAAATAAATGTGAATAATATCTTTGAAAACTGTTAATTTGTTATATGTTAAAATTAAATTATAGTGGTTTTGCTTTAGAGGCAGGTACAGACGAGGCTGGAAGAGGTTGTTTGAGCGGTCCAGTAGTTGCAGCAGCGGTAATTTTACCAGATAATTTTGCTCACGAATTATTAAATGACTCGAAACAATTATCTGAAAAAAAGAGAGCATTATTGAGGCCTTATATTGAGGAGCATGCAATTGCGTACGGAGTTTCTTTTATTTCAAATGAAGAAGTTGATGAAATAAACGTTTTACAAGCATCTATTACAGGAATGCATCGTTCTTTAGATATGTTAAAAACAAAGCCAGAATATGTTATAGTAGATGGTAATAAATTTAGACCATATAAAAATATTGTTTCTGAAACAATAGTGAAGGGAGATGCAAAATATATGAGTATTGCAGCCGCTTCTGTTTTAGCAAAAACATATAGAGATGAATTTATGGAAAAAATACATGAAGAGTTTCCTGAATATAACTGGAAAAAAAATAAAGGATATCCTACCAAAGAGCATCGAAACGCGATTAGAGAATGTGGAATAACTAAATATCACAGAAAATCTTTTCGACTGTTGCCAGAACAATTAGAAATAGATTTTAAAAAGTAGTTTTTAAAACAAGGGGAGTGAACCCCTTGTCTAGGGTTTTATTATTTTGATTTAGCACCTATAAAATGATCAGTCTTTAACTTAAAAAGAACATTAAACGTAGTTAAGCTACCATAAATACGAGTAATGTATTGTTGTAAATCAATTTTATCTTGGTCGTCTAAAGTTTTACTTGAATTTATCTTTTGTTCCATTACTCTAATTCGATCACGTACCATAACTACTTTATGAAAGAATGTATCAATTGGAATTTCTTTAGAAGTTAAATTGGTGTCGGCAGGTTCAATAATCAATTTACCACCTTTAAATTTATCAGCAATAGGAACCACCTCAGAAACATCGCTCCATTTTTTCAAAATGGTTCGTAAAGATTTTTCTACTTCATATAAACTAACTGTATCAACTTCATCATCAACAGCTTCTATGATTTCAATTTCTTCATTCAGCGAAATTGTTTCTAATCCGTTTTTTTGAAAAGTAACCCAATAATGTTTGTTATCTACATTGGTTACAACTCCAAAACCAAACTCTGAATGATTAATTCTAGAGCCTATACCTAATAATTTCATATCTCAACTATTTTTAACGATACTAAAATACGTATTTTTGTAACCTAATTTTAAAATTATGATTAAAAGAACTCGTGTTGAATTAAGTAAATGTATTATTCATAAGGTAGCGAATAAATATAATAGTGGTAGTAGTGCTATGTCTGAAAGCCTTGTCCGATTTGATGAGGAGAGTTATGAATTATTAGTACCGTTTTTGTTAAAACCATTTTCTTCTGTAACACAGAGTTATCGATTTAGTCATCATGCAGATGTTAGATTAAATGAAATAAATAAGTATACTTCTGATATTTTTGAAGATGAGGAAACTTTTATAGAACATTCTAAAAATATAGTGAATCATTTATATGAACAATCTAATTCTGCGAATATTAAAACAGGAGATGTATTGATTGTTTTGTTTGAAGGAATTGAGTATAAAGATGTATTAACAGAAGCGGTAGGTGTTTTTAAAATTGAAAATAAAGTAGATTTTTTTCAAACATATTTAGATGACGATAGTTTTGATGTAGTTGTTCAAAAGGGAATTTCTACAAAGAAACTAGATAAAGGATGTTTAATATTAAATTCTTCGGATACAGAAGGGACTGTTGTTTTATCTGTAGATAATAATAATTACGATGCGCAATATTGGATTAATAATTTTTTAAGTGTAAAATATGCAGATGATAGAAATTTACATACTCAGAATTATTTAGAGTTGTGTAAAGATTTCTCTGAAGAAATTATTAAACCAGAAATGGGAAAGCACGAACAAGGAAATTTTTTAGCGAATACAGTAGATTACTTTAAAGAGCATGAAAGTGTAGATTATCATTCTTTTAAAGATGAGGTGTTTGAAGAGGAGAAGCATAAAGATATGTTTGAAGACTATAAAAAACACTTTGAGAAATTAAATGATGTGTTAATACGTAACAATTTTGAGGTTTCTGATGTAGTATTGAAAAAAGAGAAAGGAAAGCTTAAAACGGAAATTAAACTAGATACGAATATTCAAATCAAATTAGATATTGATGCACCTGATGCTGCTTCTGAATACTTAGAAAGAGGGTTTGATGAAGAAAAGAAAATGAAGTTTTATAAAGTATATTATAACGCTGAGAAGTAAGTTTTTTTAGGAGTTAAGTAGTAGAGGAGTTAAGAAGTTTAAAATTGAAGTAAAAATAAAATCTCAAAAATTCATTGAATTTTTGAGATTTTATTTTTACTAAATAATTTGTTTCTTTTAAACGAGATTATTTTTTAGCTTCAATTAACTGTTTTACTAAAGTTTTTAATTCTTCAATATCCTTATTTTGCTTTTCTAATTTCTTTTCTTGTTGAATAGTGTATAAAGTTAACTCTTCTATTTTTTGAAGCAATTTAGCATCCATTCCGCCTAAAAAGAATCCTTCTTTTTTAACTTCTTTAGCAGAAGGGATATTTTGTAAATGACCTTTTTCTTTAATATGATTTTCTACTTCAGCAAGTTTAGGTAATTCATATTCTTTTTTAAAAACGAAATCGGGCCAATTAGCTTTTAATTGCACTTTTACTTCTTCGGTAATAATTTTTCCTACTACAGCCAGTTTATAATCTGTAGGTATATTGGTTGTACCTATTCCTACTTTTCCTGCAAAATAATTTTTAGCAGCTGTAGTACCAGCATATAAATCATATCTATTTGTCACAGTTGATTTTTTATAATCGTTAGTGCTTATTTTTACTCCATAAATATTATCAATAGTTGTGCCTGTTACATTGTCTAAGACTTGTGCGTTTACGGCTATAGCACTGTTTATTCTTGCTCCAGTAGTAGCTTTGTATATACCAGCTCTAGCCCAAATAGCCCAGTTGTTATTCAATCTACCTTTTAAGTTATCTGTTTTTGAAAAAGAACTAGCATCCATTCCAATTTTATATCCTGAGTCAGTAATGTTAGGGGCAATTGAAATATTACCAATGCTAGAATATATTCCTTTGTCATAACTAATTTTGTTAGTCGTTGAAACTGTACTTCGATTAATTGTAATCCCGTTTTTAGAAATTTGATTATCAGTAGTGGAATAAACGACCCCTAGTTTTGCTACTGGAGATTTTGTACCAATGCCTAATTTTCCATCAAAACTAGATGTTTGTCCATTACCACGAAGGATAGTTTCTCCACCAAGACCTAAATAACCATATTGTCCACCAGCATTATTTGCCAAATGCAAATAAACTTTTTGATCGTTGCTTGGTTCAGAAATCATTAAACCATAATCAGTATTAGGATCGTTTTTCTGTCTAATTTCAAGTAATCTAGTAGGAGAATTAGTCCCTATACCTATATTACCATTAGGATTAAATACCATGAATGCATTATTATAGGCTTTTCCAATATAACTGTATATAGGAGAAGAAACTCCTTGATCATAACTTCCATATGTGCCAAAAGTTATAAAAGGTTTACTTGCTTGATCTGCGATATGAAAACCTCTAGCCCAACCTCCTTTTCCGGTAGGGAAATTTGCATTTATTTTTACACCATTAGCAGGACTACTTAGGCCTAATTTAATATTTGAATCTATTTGGGAATTTGTAGATATTGCGAAACTAAAAAGAGCAAAAGCTATAATTATCTTTTTCATAATAAGATTTTTTAATTAATGAGCGCAAAACTATGAATAATAAGTATATAAAAAAACAACTGGAACAATTATAATAGTTGTTTCAATTGTTTTTAAAATCTCAAATAAGTTTATTAACCTATTTTTTAGAATCTATTAATTGATTCACTAAAACTTTTAATTTTTCAATTTCTTTATTTTGTTTTTTAAGCTCTAGAATTTCGTTTTCTTGCTTTCTAATTTGTGTTTTTTGACTTTGTAATTCTTTTTCTTGTTGAATAGTGTATAATGTTAATTCTTCTATTTTTTGAAGCAATTTAGCATCCATTTCACCTAAAAAGAAACCATTTTTTTCCACTTCTTTAGCAGAAGGGATATTTTGTAAATGTCCTTTTTCTTTAATGTGATTTTCTACTTCAGTAAGTGTAGGTAATTGATATTCCTTTTTAAAAACGAAATCGGGCCAATTAGAATAAGTGGCAACTTTTACTTCTGTGGCAGCTATTTTACCATTTACGCCTAGTTTGAAGCCTTTAGTGTCAGAAGTACCAATAGCTACATCACCTGTTTCGTTGATGAACATTTTAGGTTCTGGAGTTACAATTTGGTTAGCCACTGTATTTTCTTTATTTGTATAGAATAATAATTACCCCCAACTAGCTCTAATCCCCGCATATCCATATTTGTTATTATGTGTATATGGTGTATAGATTTTATCATGATTATTTCCTCCTTGTTGTACAGCGATATTACTTCCAAAGATAGCGTTCCCTCCTGTAGTTCCAGAGATAGATGCTCCAAAGTTACTACCAACGACTAATTGAGCAGAAGGGGTTGTGATACCAATACCAACATTACTTTCTTTGTCTATAGTTAAAGCGTATTTTTTATTAGCGTTTTTATAATTATATAAATTAAACTTTCCTTCATTCGGATAATTAGATAAAAAACCCCAACTAGATTTTCCTTCATCTTGAAATCTTAAAACAGAAACTTTATCTTTTGTAGTTGTATTTAAGTGTAATTCAGAGTTTTTGTCTTTACCAGATTTTATTTCTAGTAAAGCAGATGGATTAGCAGTACCAATACCTACATATCCATTACCGTTGTTCACAAATAATTTATTATTAGCAACATTAAATCTTCCAAAATTTGTGATCGTACCTGTAACAACATCACCACCTCCATTAGGTAAAGTTCCTTCAAAAATTGTACCTCCAGTCCATGCAGCTCTATTTAAATGAATAGTTAATGAAGGTATTTCTTTTGTGAAATTTATTTCTAGAAAGCCATTAGTTCCATCAAAAGTAATTCTGGCTTGTGACCAATATCTAACTCTACTTAAAGTTTCAGTATGTATTCCACCATAATCAGAATACCCTTTAAACCATGAGATTTTAGAAACGGTTGGTGCAACGGCTCCACCTTTAGTTAAAATGGTTATTTCATTATAACCTCTTCCGGCACTACCGCTAAACTTGGCTACTTTTTTCCATCCTGGAGCATCCACAATAACATTTTTTGTTATTGTATTTTGTGCGTAAGAAAATAGTGAGCTAATTAATATAGCAATTACTA
>CALISK010000209.1 GCA_938041625.1 uncultured Tenacibaculum sp.
TTGAAATTTGCATAGTTTTGCAATATGGTTCAAGAAATTCAGCTTCGAGTAAATCTTTTTGAAGAAAAACAAACAAATATCTTAGAAAGAAAGGCTTCTAGACAATTAAATATAGACAGTTCTAAAATTTCAGGTATTAAAGTTTTACGTAAATCTATAGATGCTCGTAAAAAACAAATCATCTTTAATTACAAAGTAGCTGTTTATATTGATGAGCCAATCCCTAATACACCAAACTATACTTTTGAATACAAAGATGCTTCTTCTGCGAAAGAAATACATATTATCGGTTTTGGACCAGCAGGTATGTACGCTGCCTTGCGTTGTATTGAATTAGGTTACAAACCCATTGTTTTAGAACGCGGAAAAAACGTACAAGACAGAAGGCGTGATTTACGTGCTATTAACCAACAACATCATGTAGATGAAGATTCTAATTATTGTTTTGGTGAAGGTGGTGCAGGAACTTATTCGGACGGAAAATTATATACTAGAAGTTTAAAACGTGGAGATGTACGTCGTATTTTTGAAAACCTAGTATACCATGGTGCTACTGATCAAATTTTGGTAGATGCACACCCGCATATTGGAACAAATAAGCTACCTAAAATAATTCAAAATATTCGTAAAACTATTTTAAAATACGGTGGTGAAATTCATTTTGAAACTAGAGTTGTAGATTTTGTAATTAAAAACAACAAGCTTCAAGCTATTCAATTACAAAACGGAACAGAAATGACTGTTAATTCTGTTATTCTAGCTACAGGACATTCTTCTAGAGATATTTATGAATTATTACATAGAAAAAACATTCTATTAAAAGCAAAATCATTTGCTATGGGAGTTCGTGTAGAACATCCTCAAGAAATTATTGATCAAATTCAATACAGCTGTTCGGGTGAAAGAGATGAATTATTACCGGCCGCGGCTTATAGCTTAGTTCATCAAGTAGGAAATCGTGGTGTGTATTCATTTTGTATGTGCCCAGGAGGTTTTATTGTTCCTGCTGCTACTGCTAATGGAGAAGTTGTTGTAAACGGAATGTCGCCATCTCGTCGTAACAATAAGTTTGCTAATTCTGGTATTGTTGTTGAGATTAATGTAGATCAAGACATCCCTAAATATGAGCAATATGGAGTTTTAAAAGGATTACAATTTCAAAAAGATCTAGAAAAAATAGCTTTTAATGCAGGTGGAAAAAGTCAAATTGCCCCAGCACAACGATTAACAGACTTTGTAGAAGGAAAATTTTCTAATAGTTTAAATGAAACTTCATACCAACCTGGTTTAAATTCATCACCTATGCACTCTATCCTTCCTAAACTTATTGGAAGCAGATTGCGTAAAGGTTTTGCTGCTTTTGGAAAAAAAATGCACGGGTATTACACTGAAGAAGCAAATATAATTGGAGTAGAATCGCGTACTTCCTCTCCAGTAAACATTCCTCGAAAAGAAGATTTAGAACACCCACAAATACAAGGTTTATTCCCTTGTGGAGAAGGAGGTGGCTATGCTGGCGGTATTATTTCTGCGGCTATGGATGGAGAACGTTGCGCTGAATCAGCAATTAAGCTTTTATAATTAACTAAATTTTGTTTGGTATTATATAATTACCTTGTATTTTTGCACTTTAAAATCAGATGCTGTTAGAAAATGAGCAAGAAATTGAAAAAGTCAACAAAAAAACCACACATAGAACGGTTACATAACTATTACCAACGAACTGGTTTTTACATGTTTATATGGGAAAGTCTTAAGAAGGCTTTTTGGCCTTTAGTCGCTCTTATTATAGGCTTACTATTATTTAACAAATTTGTTTATAATATTAATGACGGTTTACAAGCAATGACAGAGTACTTCTCTAGATTAAGCTTATTCATTATTTTTTTTATATCTGAAACTATTTTAGGTTTAATACCTCCAGAAATTTTTCTTGCATGGTCTAAAAAAACAACTGACCCTATTTTAAATGTGATTATTCTAGCTATCTTATCTTATTTTGGTGGTTTACTTGCTTATTTTATAGGTAAAGCTTCTTTACGAATTAAGGCTGTTAAACAATACTTAGAAGTAAAAATGGCTAAGCATTTAAAAAACACAAAAAAATGGGGAGGCATACTAGTTTTAGTAGGAGCGTTACTTCCTTTACCTTTTGCTATAAGTTGTTTAACCACTGGTATGATTAAATATCCTTTCAAAAATGTAGCCCTATTTGGTTTATTTCGTTTCTTACGATTTGCTATTTATGCTCGAGTTATTTTCTCTGTTGTTAGTTAATTTAAAATGAGATTTCATATTATAAAATGAGTAAAAAAGACTTTTACCGAATGTAAAAGTGAACTTATTTTGTAGATATGAAATCAACTCTCAAAACCATTAGTAACCCTAGATATTTTGCACCTTTATTTGTTTTTGCATCTCTTAATATAATTACTGGTACATGGGTTCTTTACATTCCTTTTATTAAAGAAAAACTTTCTTTAAATGACGCAGAAATAGGAATCGCTTTATTTTCATTTGCTATTGGTGCTTTAATTACAATTCCTTTTTCTCCAAAAATTATACAATACTTTGGTACAGGGAAAGCAACAGGAATTGGCATCATGTTATTTGTTTTATTTTACCTATTTCCCATTCTTTCAGATTCACACAATCAACTCTGCTTTTCTTTATTTACCATAGGTTTGTTTTCTTCTGTTACAAACATAGCTATGAATGCTTTAGTTGCAGAAATCGAAAAAAAAGACTCCATAAATTTCATGTCTACCGCGCACGGTTTTTTTAGTTTAGGAGGCGTTATCGGGGCCGGAATAGGAAGTTTTTTAGCTCCTCTCTTTACAAAACCCCTATATCATTTTTCTTTAATAATTACATTACTTATAATTATTAATATATTCTTATTCAGGAACTACTATACAATTACTTCTTTTACTCAAAAGAAAAACAAAAAAGTTTCTTTAAAGAAATTAAACACACTCTTTTTACTAGCCTTCGTTGGTATTATTATATCTGGGAATGAAGGATCTATTGAGCATTGGAGTTCTTTGTTTTTGAAAGACGAAGTTCATATTAAAGAAGAAAAGTTAATGGGATTCGGTTTTTTATTTTTCTCTTTCTTTATGATGATCGGGAGATTTTTTGGAGATACCATAAGTAACAAAATTGGCTCTATTAAAATTATTTTTTATGGCTTTACTATAGCTATAATTGGTCATTTTTTAGTGCTAACAGCTCAATTTACAATTACCATTATGGGGTTTAGCTTACTTGGTATTGGTTTATCAGTTATCTATCCTGAAATTATTAGACTTGCCAGTAAAACAAAAACACATAATGCAACTACCGCTATTTCTTTTGTTTCTGGTATTGGTTTCTTAGGTTTTTTAAGCGCCCCAGTACTTATGGGGTATATTTCTGAAATCAGCAATCTATCTACCAGTTTTAAAACTCTAACAGCCACCTGTTTCATTGCTCTATTAATTATTTTTAAATTAAAAAAGCGAGTTTTATAATTTAACAAGTATTTTTGCATTATGCCTTTAACAAATAACGATATTTTTAAGAAGCTACGTGTAGCACATAAATTAAGAGATACAGATATTATTGAAATCTGTGCCTTAGTAGATTTTAAAGTTTCTAAATCAGAGCTAGGTGCTTTTTTTAGAAAAGAAGACCATCCAAAGTATATGGAATGTGGAGATCAAATATTACGAAACTTTCTAAATGGTTTAGTCATTCATTTAAGAGGGCCTATGCCTAAAAAAGAACAA
>CALISK010000210.1 GCA_938041625.1 uncultured Tenacibaculum sp.
TCTTCGTAATTTACTTTTTGAATTTGATTTGTATGTAAACCTTCTTCAATTTCTATAAAACGAAACATAAAATTAAAAGTTCTTAAAGTTACCCATGGTGTAGCAATACCTAAAGTAAATACAATTAAAAGAAAATTCACAATTGCTAACTCAAAAATATCACCTGTTTTAGCATTGAATTTAAAGTTTACTTTATGACCATTTTGAGTAATTTCTGTATTCTCTGCATAAAAAGACCATACCTCTTTAAAGTACCAGAAAGAATAAATACCTAAGGTTAAAAAGAAAAGAAAAAAGAACCTTAAGTTCATCCAAAATAACGTTTCTCCTTTACCTTTAAAATCAAAAGATAAATTTCCAAAACGTAAATGACTAATTACATACTGGCGAATATCAATACTATACCAAGCGCCATAAAGTCCTAGAGTAAGTATTGTTAATACAGTACCTATCATAGATTTCCAAAACAATTCCATTTTGTTTCCTAAATAAGTAAACCGAATATTTTTCCAAGTACTTTTAGAAGCTCTATATTTTACGGCTCCATGAATGGCGAAAGGAATTACTAAAAAAGTAAATAAATATAAAAGGCCTAAAGAAATGCTTGAAAGAAGAGCATTATCTTGAACAAAACTATAAATTAGAAAAGTATAAATTAAAGCAAAAAGAAGATAGACTTTAATAAAGCCTTTAAAAACTTCTTTTCCCGTTCCTAAAAAATCAAAACGATGACTATCTAATTCTGTAGATTTATAATGATATTTTAAAATTTCAACTTTAGCCCAAGGGTAATAAATCCCCAAAGTTAATATAGTTAAAGCAATGTTTTTGAAAAATATTAAAACAAATTCATTTCCTTTTCCAAAATAATTGAAACGCTTTTTATCGCTAAGTAAACTAGATATCGCCTGCATGGTAATGTATTCAATATAATGAACTCAAATGTCTTGTTTTATTTTATCTTTTACAACTTTTCCTTTCTTTTAACATGAAATTTAATACTTTTAGATTTCTAAAAAAACAAACTTATAATGAAAAAACAATATATTTTTTATGTATTGCTATTTACAGTTCAGGGCTTAGTAGCACAAATTTCTCATATTTTATGTGGTAAATTATTAGATACTAAATCTGGTGAATTAAAAAGTGAACAAACAATTGTTATTGTAAATAACGAGATTTATAAAGTGATGGATGGCTACAAAATGCCTAAAAATAAATCAGATAAAGTAATTGATTTAAAATCGAAAGTGGTATTGCCTGGATTAATAGATATGCATGTACATATTGAACAAGAATTTGGACCTAGAACAAGGTTGAATGGATATATTTTAGATGAAGCTGATATTGCTTTTAACTCTGTCGGGTTTGCTAAAACTACTTTGTTAAAAGGATTTACTACCGTAAGAGATTTAGGAGGAACGGGAGTAAATATATCTATTAGAAAAGCAATTGATGCAGGTAAAATACCAGGGCCAAGAGTTTTTACGGCAGGTAAAGCATTAGCGAGTACTGGAGGACATGCAGATCCTACGAATGGTAGTAGTAGAATTTTAAGAGGAAACCCTGGACCAAAAGAAGGAGTGGTAAATAGTGTTGAGGATGCTAAAAAAGCAGTACGCCAACGTTATAAAAACGGAGCAGATTGTATTAAAATTACTGCAACGGGAGGTGTGTTAAGTGTTGCTAAAAGTGGAGATAACCCTCAATTTACTATCGAAGAAGTAAAAGCAATTTGTGATATGGCAAAAGATTACGGAATGCATGTTGCTGCACATGCACATGGAGATGATGGAATGCAAAGAGCTGTTTTAGGAGGCGTAAAAACAATTGAACATGGAACTTATATGAGTGAAGGTACGATGGATTTAATGAAAAAACATGACGCATATTTAGTGCCAACAATTACAGCAGGTAAAGAAGTTGAGGAAAAAGCAAAGGTAGCAGGATATTATCCTGCAATTGTAGTTCCAAAGGCATTAGCTGTAGGGCCACAAATTCAAGGAACTTTTGCAAAAGCGTATAAAAGAGGAGTGAAAATTGCTTTTGGTACCGATGCAGGTGTTTATAGGCATGGAGATAATGCCAAAGAATTTGGGTTTATGGTGGAAGCAGGAATGCCTGCAATTGAAGCAATACAATCAGCAACCATAACGAATGCTAAGATTTTAAAAATGGAAAAAGAAGTAGGGCAGATTGCAAAAGGTTTTTACGCAGATATTATTGCAGTAGACGAAGACCCTACTAAAAATGTAAAAACATTAGAAAATGTTGTTTTTGTAATGAAAAATGGAGTGGTTTATAAAGAGTAATAATGTAATACGATTTACGAATATTTATTTCACATAGTACATTTAATCTTTAGAGGGTATCAAGGGGGTTAAACCCCTTGTTGAAGTTATTACACGATTTACAAATATTTATTTTGCATGATATATTTCAAAGGAAATCAATAGATCTAAATCTATTGTTGAAATTAATATGTGAAATTTTAATCTGAAAACCGTATAAGTAGAGTTTTATCTATTTGAGAAAATGAAATAAAAAAACATATTAGTATATATAAGTTAGCGGGGTATATAATTAGCAATGCCAAAAAATATAAATGCTAATTTTTCAAGAAAAAAATAAAGGAAAACTAAAAGTAATCTTTAAATAAAAGATATGAATATACTACAAAAAACAGCTAGAAGAATAATAAAAAAATCATTTGATATTTCTGTATCATTGATTGAGTTTTTTAGTGAAATGGAACCTTATAAAATAAAGGTTTCAGAATTAAGAAAACTTAAAAATGGAACATTAGGAAAAGAGATCGCAAATTGTCTTGACCATCATAGTCTGACTTTGGTACCTAAGTTTGAAAGTCACGATTTGAAACATGTTTTACTTGATTATAAAATGACGCCAGAAGATGAAATTAGAATGCAGGCTTTTATGATTGGAAATGGGAATTACTCAATTCCTTCTTTTTCAATTTTAATTTTTGGAGCAATTTTACTTCCTGAATTATGGTTAACTTTTTATTCAGATTTTAAAAAAGGAAGAAAGACTATTTGTATTTCGAAATGGACAATTGAAAAGTATGAGAGTCTAAATTTAAACGAATTAAGAAAAGAGTTGTTAAAATCTGAGTTTGAACAAAAAAGAATATTTGATATGAAAA
>CALISK010000211.1 GCA_938041625.1 uncultured Tenacibaculum sp.
GCTTGCACAATTCTACTACCTAAAAAACCAGTTGCACCTGTAACTAAAATATTCATATTCTATAATTTAATAAAATTTGGTGTATTACTAACCTATTAAATTTCTATTTTATTCAGCAATATAATATCTTGTTTTAAAAAATAAGATTTCAATTTATAAGTGTAGGTTATTAAAATATATTTGTATTTCATAGTTAGCATATCTTTTTTTAACTGTAAAGTTACTTTTATTTATAATATTGTTGAAAGTAATGTAGTAAGTTAATTCTTATCAATTGTTCTAAAAGTAAGATTAACCCTAGGTCTATGCGTTTTTTTAGTAGGAGGTAAGCGATGTAACCAATTCGTTTGTGTTTCATCTTTCATAACTAGTAATGAACCATGCTGTAATATTAAAGAAACAACCTCTTTGTTGTGCTTATTTTTAAAAGCAAATTTTCTTTCAGAACCGAAAGTTACAGAAGCAATGGCGCCATTCTTTTTTAAATCTTTTTCACCATCACTATGCCACGCCATACCTTCAGAACCATCATGATATAAATTTAAAAGACAAGAATTATAGGTTTCATTAGTTTGTTGTTCTATAAAACTTTTAATTTGTATTAACTCTTTGGTAAATGGGAGTGCAGTTTTAGTAGTATTAGAATAGGAATATTTAAAAGGTTTTTCTCCATACCAAGCCACTTTTCGTTTTGTGATTACTAATTTTCCAAAAATGAAAGCTTCATCATTCCTCCATTCAATAGTATTCAATAAATGCTCATAATAAAAATCAGCTTCATTTCTATTAAAAACATTTCCATAATAATTAACAGTACCTTCTTTAGGCAGTAGGTTTGTTAATTGGTTATGTTGGTTAAATAAATCCATTATAGGAAATGATATTGATTAAGATAAGAGGTGCAGATAAAAGGTTGGCAACACCATCCATGAGGAAAACTCTTATTAAAAATATCGATTAAATCATATAAATGATTAAAGACAAAAATGAGAGTTAATATAAAAGCTACTATTTTAAAAGGTAGTTTCACTTTTTTACTAGGTTGTACTTCTAATTGTATTGGGTTTATTCTTTCCATAGAAAATAAAATTAATAAATAGTTTTATTGTAACAATCTGGCCATAGCATCTTTAATAATAGCTATATGTTTAATCTCATTAGACTTATTAGCAGATTTTTGAGTTTGTACCATACTACGCATTAAATCGATACCTACGTTATTAAAACCATATTGTTGGTATTGTTTACCTTTAATAACGATATCATCTACCAAGTTTTGAATAGCTTTTGTATTGTTACTTTTTGCTATTTTATCGTAAGCTTTTTTATACAAGCTCTGAATTTTTTTATCCTGACTTAAAAACATACCAGAAACAACATTACCGGCAATAAAAGTTAATTCACTTTCATCTTTTTCTTCTAAATAAATACGAGTTAAAGGTGTAGCTATAATTTTCTTAACTTCTATAGGTAATTCTTTCGATTTTTGAATAGCTAAAGGTTTATCTACATAATAAAGAGCAACCAATGCTTTTCCCATTACAGAATAAGATTTGCTATTTAAAGCGGTTTCAAAAATAGGTTTTAGCTCTGGTTCAGTAAGTTTACCTAAGGTTTCTATTGCAGCAGCTTGTACCAATGTTTTAGGGTCGTTATTAGCAATTGTTTTTATGTTTTCAATAACTCTCCTTTTAACGTTTTTATTAATTAAGTTAATGTTTTCTAATGCTAGTTTTCGTATTTTATAAAAAGGATCGTTAATAGCAGAAGCTATGGCATTAAAAGCTTTATTGTCATTTTGTTGTTGTTTAGCAACTTCTAATAAAGCCTCTCTTTTATGGATGTAATTTTTAACGTTTTTTAATTGAAAAATATAATCACTAAGTACTTTGTTTTCATTTAGTTCACAAAGGAGTACACCATCTGCGTTAATTTGAATTAATTTAGGTTGAGAAGTATACGGAAATGTAAAAGAAGATTCTTTCCCTTTTACAAAAATATGATGTCGTGAAGTATTATTTTTCTCATGAATATCAATAGCTAATGGAAAATGAAATTCTTGATCTTGGGTTTGATATATATTAAGAGTTACTGTTTTTCTTAAATCATTATAATCATAAGAAATATCTAATTCAGGGTGTCCTTTACCAAAATACCATTGATTGAAAAACCAATTTAAATCTTTACCACTTACACTTTCAAAAGCTAACCGAAGTTGATGTGCTTCTCCTGTACTATATTTATGCACCGTTAAATATTTTTTTAAACCAGCATAAAAAGCTTCATTTCCTAAATAATTTCTAAGCATATGTAGTATAGCACCACCTTTGTTATAGCTTACAGCATCAAACATATCTTCTTTATCATCATAATAAAAACGCACTAAGTGTTTATCAGAATTTTGACCGTTTTTATAGGCTTGAATGTCTTCAAATAAATGTGCATCTGCGTAGTCTTTTCCATACTTGTGTTCTAACCATAAATATTCACTATAATTAGCAAAACTTTCATTAACCGTTAAGTTACTCCAGCTTTCTGCGGTTACCAAATCACCAAACCAGTGATGAAAAGCTTCATGAGCAATCGTATTTTCTTGTATGTTTTCATCAATTAATTGTCCAGGTGTTTGATATGCTTTTTCTCCATGAATAACAGCTGTAGTATTTTCCATAGCACCACTTACATAATCTCTACCTACAATTTGAGCGTATTTATTCCAAGGATATTCTACTCCAGTAATCTTTGAAAAGAATTGAAGCATTTCTGGAGTATTTCCAAAGATATCTTTTGCATAAGGCGCATATTCTTTTTCTACATAATAATTAACAGGAATATTTTGATAAGTATCTTTTATAATTTCATATTCCCCAATTCCCATAAAAAATAAATACGGAGCATGTTTTTGGGTAAAGTTCCAATAATCTGTTCTAGTTCCGTTGTTGTTTGTGGTTTGTTTTTCTAATTTTCCGTTTGAAAGCGTAACAAATTTTTGAGGAACTGTAATATAAAGTTCTTGAGAAGTCTTTTGATTTGGAGCATCAATAGTAGGAAACCAACAGCTACTAGCTTCAGTTTCACCTTGAGTCCAAATTTGAGTAGGTTTCTTTTTATCTAATCCTGTTGGATTTACAAAATACAAACCCTTAGCAGCTGTAATAGCTTTGCTACCTTTTTGTTTTACTTTTTCTGGTTGTGCAGTATATTTTATATAAATAGTAAATTGTTCATCACGTTTAAATTTACGAGGTAAATCTATAATTAATTTATAGCCATCGTAATTATAGTCTAATGTTTGGTTTTTTAAAGATACTGAATGAATTAGCATTGCTTTGGCATCTAAAACAAATTTATTAGTTGCATAAAAATGAGGTTTAGCAGTAACCCATTCTTCACCATTCATTGTTTGTTTTTGAAAATCAAAGTCTACTTTAAGTTTCGTATGAATTAAATTATGTGTTTTATCTTTTTCTCCTTTATATTTTGATAAATTTTGAGAGAATGTAGATTGAGAAATAAAAAGTAAAGTAAAAGCTAGTAATAAATTCTTCATAAAACCATACATATTTCCTCAAAAGTAAGAATTTATTGCAGCTTACGAGTTAATGAGTCGTTAAAACCAAAAGAACAATTTTAAATTAGCTGCTGTTTTTACTCTTTTTATAACAGAAAAGCTATTTTTTGAAGCTGTTTTTAATTATTTTTTCTTTATAAATTTTAAGATAAATTTAAGGAAATGAGATAAAGTGATGTCTTATAATGAAATATATACATGAATAAATTATTTTTTTAATAAGATAGTCAATTTTAACAATTAAACGCTTTATAAAATTATAGTTGTTTTCTTTTTTTTAGTAAAAATAGTTCTATAGTTTCGCAGGCTTAAAATTAAAAAATAAATTATGAGAAAATTATTATTTGCATGTGTTGCAGTATTAGGTTTAGTAAATGTTACAGCACAAGAAAAAGAAACTGTAGGAGGTTTTGAAAAAAAGGATATTTATATTTCAGGTACTGTAGGGTTTAGTAATAACTCAAACTCAGGAAGCGATGTTAGTTTTACAAATTATGTTATTTCACCTTCTGTTGGTTATTTTGTTACAGAAAATATAGCTGTTGAATTAGGTTTAACTATTGGTTCAGAAGAAAGGTTTGATGGATTTATTGGAGATGTTGTTGATACTAATACTTTCGGTGTAAATTTAAATGGAATTTATTTCTTTACTCCAAGTAATCAATTTTCATTTGTTGTAGGAGCCGGAATCTCGTACGCTACTATAGGAGAAGAAAATACACCTGATACAAATGCTTTTGCTATTGCAGTTGCACCAGGAGTAAACTATTTTGTTTCTGAATCATTTGCATTAAGAGCATCTGTAGGATCTTTGTCTTATTCTAATAGTAAAGTAGAAGGAGCTAGTAACTCTACAAGTAACTTTGGACTTAACTTAAATTTAGCTAGTATTAATTTAGGATTAACATATAAGTTTTAATTAATTTAAAATTAGATTAAAACATAAATTTTTAATACAAAAAACCTCGCTAACAGCGAGGTTTTTTATTTTATTAATAAGATTAGATAGAGTTTAAATATTAGGAATTACTAACTCTTGACCAGGTTGAATAACATCAGGAGAATTCAGAATATTTGTGTTAGCTTCAAAAATAGCATTATATTTTGCTGCATTTCCATAATAATGCTTTGCTATTTTACCTAAGGTTTCTCCACCTTGTACAGTATGGTTAGCAAAAATTGTAGTATCCTCTACTGAAATATTTGCAATGATATCTGTTGGTTCTTCACCACCAGCTTTTTTAATTTCATCCCAAATGAGATTTTTTTCATAGGGTGTTTTTGCAGTTCCTGTAACATGTAAAACACCGTTTTCTTCCTTTACATCACCATTTTTAATAGCTAGTTCTTCTCCTAAATTTAAAACACTTTGATATTTTGCTTTCATTTTAATTCTTTTTAATTTCCTTAAATATAAAAAAAACCTCGCTAATAGCGAGGTTTTTATTTTTTATAAGATGTGTTTTTATAAATGAATTACTTCATCATAAGCATCTGCAACAGCTTCCATAACCGCTTCACTCATTGTTGGGTGAGGGTGAATTGTTTTTAATACTTCATGACCAGTAGTTTCTAATTTTCTACCTAAAACAGCTTCAGCAATCATATCGGTTACACCAGCACCAATCATATGACAACCTAACCATTCGCCATATTTAGCATCGAAAATTACCTTTACAAAACCTTCAGGAGTACCTGCAGCTTTTGCTTTACCAGAAGCAGAGAAAGGGAACTTTCCTACCTTAATATCATATCCTTGCTCTTTTGCTTTTTCTTCAGTTAAACCTACAGAAGCAATTTCTGGAGTAGCATAAGTACAACCAGGAATATTTCCATAATCAATAGCTTCAGTATGTAAACCTGCTATTTTTTCAACACAAGTAATTCCTTCTGCTGAAGCAACGTGAGCCAGGGCAGGACCAGGAGTAACATCTCCAATAGCATAATATCCAGGAATATTAGTTTGATAAAAATCATTTACCAAAATCTTGTCTCTATCTGTTATAATTCCAACATCTTCTAAACCGATGTTTTCAATATTTGTTTTAATACCAACAGCAGATAAAACAATATCAGCTTCTAAAACTTCTTCTCCTTTTTTTGTTTTAACAGTTGCTTTAACACCGTCACCAGAAGTATCAACAGACTCTACAGAAGAATTTGTCATTACTTTAATACCAGCTTTCTTAAAAGAACGTTCCATTTGTTTAGAAACATCTTTATCTTCTATAGGTACAATATTAGGCATATATTCAACAATAGTTACTTCAGTACCCATTGCATTGTAAAAATGAGCAAACTCTACACCAATAGCACCAGAACCTACTACAATCATAGATTTAGGTTGCGTTGGTAAATTCATAGCTTGGCGATACCCAATTACTTTTTTACCATCTTGTGGTAAATTTGGTAATATGCGAGAACGAGCACCTGTAGCAATAACAATATGGCTTGCAGTATATTCTGTAACAGTACCATTTTCAGCAGTAACATCTACTTTTTTACCCGCTTTAATTTTACCAAAACCATTAATAACATCAATTTTATTCTTCTTCATTAAGAATTGAACTCCTTTGCTCATTCCTTCAGCAACACCACGACTACGTTTAATAACCGCGTTAAAATCTTTATCAATAGCTTCTGCTTTTAAACCATAAGCATCTACATGTTTTAAATAGTCATATACTTGTGCCGATTTTAATAAAGCTTTGGTAGGAATACATCCCCAGTTTAAGCAAATACCACCTAAACTTTCTTTCTCTATTACTGCAGTTTTTAATCCTAATTGAGAGGCTCTAATTGCAGTTACATAACCACCAGGACCACTTCCAATTACTAGTACGTCGTATTTCATGTTTTATAGTGTTTAATCTTTTAGTTGTTTATTATTTTTAAGTTTGAAAGTGTAAAAAGTATAAAGTTGCAAATTTTTATTATTTTAATACATTGATGCATTTTCAAATTAACAAATTGTTACATTTTATATTACATTCTTTCAGGAACATCAATTCCTAATAAATTAAATGCCGATTTTATGGTATCAGCTACTTTTTTAGCTAATTGAACTCTAAATACCTTTTTATCTTGATTCTCTTCTCCTAAAATAGACACGTTTTGATAGAAAGAACTAAATTCTTTCACCAAATCAAATGTGTAATTTGCTACTACAGCAGGAGAATAACTCTTCGCTGCTTGTTGAATTACTTCAGGATACAGTTCTAATTGTTTAATTAATTCCTTTTCTTTTTCATGTAACTCAATTCCGGTTATAATTCCTGTATAATCAAAAGAAGCCTTTCTTAAAATAGATTGAACTCTTGCATATGCCATTTGAATAAACGGTCCTGAATTTCCTTGAAAGTCTACAGATTCTTTAGGATCGAATAAAATTCTCTTTTTAGGATCTACTTTTAATATAAAATACTTTAAAGTACCTAAACCAATAATTTTATAAAGTGATTCTTTTTCTTCGTTTGAGTAGCCTTCTAATTTACCTAATTCTTGTGAAATTTCACGAGCTGTATTAGTCATTTCATCCATTAAGTCATCAGCATCTACTACGGTTCCTTCACGAGATTTCATTTTACCAGAAGGTAAATCTACCATCCCGTAGCTTAAATGATGCAATTGATCTGCCCAAGAGTATCCTAACTTTTTTAAGATTAAGAATAAAACTTTAAAATGGTGATCTTGTTCATTACCAACCGTATACACCATTCCATTTAAATTGGTGAAATCTTTTGCACGCTGAATAGCTGTTCCTATATCTTGTGTCATATAAACAGCTGTTCCATCAGAGCGTAACACTAGTTTATCATCTATACCATCCTCTGTTAAATCGCACCAAACAGAACCATCCTCTTTTTTATAAAAGACGTTATTTTTTAATCCTTCTTCAATAATATCTTTTCCTAATAGGTAGGTGTCACTTTCATAATATAATTTATCAAAATCTACCCCAATATTTTTGTAGGTAACATCAAATCCTTTGTACACCCAACCGTTCATGGTTTTCCAAAGACTAACAGTTTCTTCATCACCAGCTTCCCATTTACGTAGCATTTCTTGTGCTTCTAAAAATAAAGGAGCTTGTTTTTTTGCATCTTCTTCAGAACTACCTGAGGCAATAAGAGTAGCGATCTCTTTTTTATATTCTTGATCGAATTTTACGTAATAATTACCAACTAATTTATCACCCTTTAACCCTGTCGATTCTGGAGTTTCTCCATTTCCATAGCGTTTCCAGGCAAGCATAGATTTACATATATGAATACCTCTATCGTTAATAATTTGAGTTTTGTATACTTTATGTCCAGCCGCTTTTAAAATTTCAGCTACTGAATATCCTAATAAAACATTTCTAACATGGCCTAAATGTAAAGGCTTGTTGGTATTAGGAGAAGAGTACTCCACCATACGAGCGTCTTCAACATCTTTAGAGAATCCAAATGTTTGATTGGTATTTATAGTGTTAAAGAAGTTGATGTAGAAAGTATCATTAACTACTAAATTTAAAAAACCTTTAACAACATTAAAGTTATTTATTTCTTCAATATTTTCGACTAAGTAATTTCCTAAATCGTTACCAATTTGTACCGGATTTCCTTTTTTATAGCGTAATAAAGGAAAAACTACGACTGTAATGTCTCCTTCAAAATCTTTTCGAGTTGCTTGAAATTCTACAGAAGGTATTTCTATTTCATATAATTTTAAAAAGCCTTCTTTAACCTTCGCTTCTAGTAACGATTGTATACCCATTAGTTGATTTAATTTTAATAAAAATCTAAGTACAAAATTACATAATTTTATTTGTTTTTTAGATTGATTCTCAATTCATATTAATGTAGTTTTGTAGCATGGATAAAGATTTGGAAAACTTAACGGAATTGGCGGCAGAAAAGTTAGAAGAAAATAAGAAATACTTTCAAAGACTAAAAAGAAGAACGCCAAAACGGTTAGATTTATTAATGCATGAATTGCATGATAATGAGTTTGAAAAAACGGATTGTTTAACATGTGGAAATTGCTGTAAAACAACGAGTCCTATTTTTACTGAGAAAGACATAGAACGAATTTCTAAGTATTTAAAAATGAAAGTTCGTGATTTTGTAAGTCAATATTTAGAAAGAGATTCTGATGATTTCATGGTTTTAAAATCAGCTCCTTGTACTTTTTTAGATGAACGAGATAATTCTTGTTTTATTTATGATGTTCGTCCTAAAGCATGCGCAGAATACCCACATACCGATCGTAAAAAATTTGCTAGTATATCCGATTTAACTATAAAAAACACAGAAATTTGTCCGGCAACCTATAGAATTGTTGAAGAATTAAAAAAACGTTTACCATTAGGGGGAAGTACTAAAAGATAAATAGTAGATGTGATTTAAGTTGATTATTTTCTCTATTTTTAATCAAAATATTACATATTGGAAACTATTATTAATTATTTTGAAACCATTCCTTCTAGCCATAGAAGTCTTATTTTAATAGGAGGGATCACTTTTTTTTGGTTACTAGAAAGTGCTATTCCTTTATTTCAATTTAATTACAAAAAATGGAAGCACGCAGGGCCCAATTTATTTTTTACAGCAACGACTATTGTTATTAACTTTGTACTGGCTTTTTTATTATTAAAAACGTCAGACTGGGTAAGCATAAATAATTTTGGATTCATTAATTGGTTACCCAAAATGCCGATATGGTTATATGTAGTTTTAGGAGTGTTGCTACTAGATTTTTTTGGTGCATACTTAGCACATTTAGTTGAGCATAAAGTAAAACCATTATGGATGGTACATTTGGTGCATCATACAGATCATGAAGTTGATACTACTACAGGAAACAGACATCACCCGATAGAAAGTGTAGTTCGTTTTATTTTTACATTAATAGGGGTGTTTTTGGTTGGTACGCCTATTTATATAATAATGTTATACCAATCGATGTCAGTTATTTTTACACAATTAACGCATGCTAATATTAAAATGCCAAAGAAATTAGATGAAATAATAAGTTATGTTTTGGTATCACCAGATATGCATAAAGTACATCATCATAATTTATTACCTTATACGGATAGTAATTTTGGAAACATTTTTTCTATTTGGGATCGTATGTTCGGAACCTATATGAAGTTAGATAGAGAAAAAATAGTTTATGGAGTAGATACATTTCCTGATGCTGAAAAAAATTCAAATTTAAAAGAATTGTTAAAACAACCTTTTGCAGGGTATAGTAAACCTACAAATTTTGAGTAAAATGACTAGTGATTAGTCCTAAATAAAAAAAGGCGAACCAAATTTGGTTCGCCTTTTATGTTTATGGTCTAATACCATCACTTGGATATAAGAAACGATCTTCTTCTGCACTAGTTGCTGTACAAACTACACCATCACCTGAAACATCAATACTAGAATCAAAAGAACCTTTAGAATCAGTACATCTGAATGGAAACCTTCCTCCATTTACTGTTTTTAATTTTGATGCATTTAACTCTTGAACTCCATTTAATTTTAAAACTTTTTTTAACATAATATTTATTTTTTTAGATTAATATTATTTTGAATCTAAAATAAGTTTGACTTTTAATGTATAATTTCTTTTCAGTTGTAGTGAAATACTTTCCGAATGATTTTAATTTTCACTTCTAAATTAGATTATAAAGCAAAGAGCATGTAGTTTATTAATGAAATTTAAAATGCTGCCAAATATACATTTGGGAGTTACGAATATAAACTCCGTTTAAAAGGAGTTATAAAGAATAGATACTTTTGTTTATGAATATATACAAGTATTCATAAAAACAAAGAAATTTAAATTATGATGATAAAAAAAAATATTAAAACGTCTTTTAATTATTTGGGAATTTTAATTTTTCTTTTTATTTCTCATCGCACTAGTAGTCAGGTAAGAGAAATAGTTTTTTTTGATAAAGAGTGGAATGAAACAACAAAAGATAAGGCTTTTTATTATAGAAATTTACCTCTTGAAATAAAGAATAATTTAATTTTAATTAAAGATTATTATATCTCTGGTA
>CALISK010000212.1 GCA_938041625.1 uncultured Tenacibaculum sp.
TTAAAAGAAGAAGAGATTGTTCCTTTAGAGCGTATGGCAGAGAAATCAGCAAAAAATATGATTGAAGGAATTAAAAAATCGAAAGAGATTCCTTTTGAAAAAGTATTATTTGCTCTTGGAATTCGATTTGTGGGAGAAACAGTAGCTAAAAAGTTAGCAAAGCACTTTAAATCAATAGATAATTTAATGAGTGCTGATTTAGAGACTTTAATTTCTGTAGATGAAATTGGAGATAGAATTGCACAAAGTATTCTTGATTTTTCTGCAGATTCAATGAATGTAGAATTGATTGAAAGATTAAAATCATATGGAGTACAATTAGAGGTTTCTAAAGAAAGCTTAGAAAACCAAACAGATAAACTATTAGGTAAAGCATTTGTAGTATCAGGTGTTTTTCATCAAATGAATAGAACAGAGCTTAAAAAAGCAATAGAAGATAATGGAGGTAAGGTAAGTAGTTCTATTTCCAAAAAAACAGATTTTGTAATAGCAGGGGATAATATGGGACCAAGTAAATTAACAAAAGCTCAAGATTTAGGAATATCAATTATTTCAGAAGAAAAATTTATAGAGATGATTAAGTGATTATTTAAAAATGAATAACATAAAACTTAAAATAACATTAACTATACTTTTTATTATAACGGCTGTATTATATATATACATGTTAGTTGTTGTAGATCCTAGTAATAGGCCTTTAAGAGCTGCTCTTAAACCAGTGCCTATTTTAATTCTTTTAATGCTTTATTGTTTTGAGTGTGTAAAAAAATTAAATCCGTTTGTAATTTCAATATTTGTAATTACAGTAATAGCAGATATAATTACAAATACAGTAGGAAAGTTTTTTATAGGTATAATTATTTATGGAATAGCTCATCTATTTTTAATTAAAACGGTTTATGATTTTTTAAAAAAAGAAGCGAAGAAAGAAATAACTAAATACTTTTTATTGGGAGGAGGATTGTTTGCTGTTATTTTTATTTATGTTCTAAGTAATATGGGAAGTTCTTATTACCCTATTATATTTTATGGATTAACAATGAGTTTGGCTTTTTCAACAATCTTACTCAACTATTTATATGAAATGACGACACCAAATAAGCTTTTATTAGTAGCATTTGGCTTAAGAGTGTTTTCTGATTTAATATATGCAATGACCATTTTTAATGAATCAAATGTCTATTCTGATATGATTTCATTGAGTGTTTATATGATTTCAAATTATATTTTTTATAAATCTTTTGTTTTAATGCAATGTTATTTAGAAGCAAGTACCAAAAGTGTTCAATAAAAAATTACTTAAAGATAAAATAATAAATGAGTAGAATAATAATAGGGCTTTTAATAACCCTTTTTTTTATAAGATGTAGTAATAAGAAACAAAGTACAATTAAATTGAAATTTGTAGATGAGTTTGTTTTACAAGATTCTTTACGTTTTCAAAATACATTAATAGGAGGGTTATCTGGAATAGATTATGATGGAGATAATTTTTATTTTGTAGTAGATGATTCTAATAATCCAAGAATTTTAAAAGCATCAATTCAATTTAATAAGGACACTATTTCTAAAATAGATTTTTTAAAATTAATAGAGGTAAAAGATTCTTCTGTTTTTTTTAAGGAGAACGCTTTAGATTTGGAATCAGTTATTTATGATAAAAAAGAAGACGAATTTCATTTAGTTTCAGAAGGATCTATAAATAAAGGAAAAGAACCTTCAATTTTTAAAATAAATGCTGAAGGAAATTTTATAAGTGCTTTTGAAATTCCTGAATATTTAAAAACCAGGGGGAAACACAATGCAAGTTTTGAAAGTTCAACTCTAAGTATAGATGAAAAAGGAATTTGGACTGCAATGGAAGGAGTTATAAAAGGAGATGGAGAAGAACCAGCTTTTACTAAAACAAATTCACCAATAAGGTTAACACTTTTTAATAAAAATTTAGGACAAGCCAAAAAACAATATGCATATATGTTAGATGGTATAGAGAAGCCTAAAAAAGGAAAAATAAACCTTAATGGAGTTACTGCTATTTTAGCAGATACTGAAACTACATTTTTTGTTTTAGAAAGAGGATATCAAAGTGGTTATAATAGCTATGGTAATACAGTTAAGTTATATCGATCAAAAATAAAAGAGACAACTACAAATACCTTGAATATAGAATCATTAGAAAGTACTGAATACATTCCTATGGAAAAAGAATTAGTGTTAAATTTTAATGACATAAAAGAACACTTAACAAATGGAATTATAGATAATATTGAAGGAATAACATTTGGCCCTTTATTAGCTAATGGAAATAGAAGTTTAATAGTAGTTTCTGATGATAATTTTCAGAGATATGATAAACAAATTAATCAGTTTATTATATTAGAAATAGAAGAAAAAAATTAAACATCAAGATAAAATTTGTGTATTCTTTTTAAAATAGATTGCAAATACAAATAAAGCAGTAATTTTACAGCAAAATTTAAGAGAGTATGCAAGATTTTATAGGAACAGGTGTAGCTTTAGTAACCCCTTTTAATGAAGATTTAAGTGTAGATTATAAAGCACTTAGAAAATTAGTGAGATATAATATTGATAATGGAATAAATTATCTTGTTATAAATGGAACAACAGGAGAGAGTATAACTATCACTAAGGAAGAAAAAGAAGAGATTATAAAAGTAATTGCTGACGAGAATAAAGGAATTTTACCTTTAGTTTTGGGTGTAGGAGGGGCAAATACACAAACTGTAATTCATGAGTTAAAAACTTTAGATTTAAGTAATATTGATGGAATTTTATCTGTTGCTCCTTATTATAGTAAGCCAACTCAAGAAGGTTTTTATCAACATTTTAAAGCAATATCATTAGCAACATCAAAACCAATAATAGCATATAATGTTCCTGGAAGAACAGCTAAAAATATGTCGCCAGAAACAGTATTAAGGTTAGCCAAAGATTTTAAAAATATTGTTGGAGTAAAGGAAGCAGGAAATAATCAACAACAATATCATCAATTAATAAAAAATAAACCAGCAGATTTTTTAATTATTTCAGGAGATGATGATTTAGCTTTAGGAACTACTTTAGCAGGTGGAGCAGGAGTAATTTCTGTAATAGGACAAGCTTTACCAAAAGAGTTTTCAGAAATGATTCGTTTAGGTTTAGAAGGTAAAAATAAAGAAGCATATAAAATTCACTATAAATTGATGGATTTAATAGGTTTAATTTTTGAAGAAAATAATCCAGCAGGAATTAAAGCACTACTTCAAAAATTAAATATTTGTATAGAAACAGTAAGACTACCGTTAGTTCCTGCTACTCTAGAATTACAAAAAAAGATTTCAGATTTTGTAGATAATTTATAAAGATATTTATCTTTAAATAAATGTAAGCTCATAAATGGAAATTTGTGAGCTTTTTTTGCATCTTTGTATATTCTAAAATAAGAACTAAGTATGTTATCAGAAAAAATAGAATTAGCGCTTAATAAGCAAATACAAATAGAAGCACAATCATCTCAAGTATATTTAGCAATGGCCTCTTGGGCAGAAGTTCAAGGATTTGAGGGAGTTTCTCTATTTATGTATGCACATTCTGATGAAGAAAGAATGCATATGCTAAAATTAGTGAAATTTGTAAATGAAAGAGGAGGACACGCTATGGTACCAGCTTTAGAAGCACCATCTCCAAAATTTGGTTCGTTTAAAGATATGTTTCAAACATTGTTTGATCATGAAGTTATGGTTTCACAATCAATTAATGATTTAGTTCATATTACTTTAGAAGAAAGAGATTATGCAACACATAATTTTTTACAATGGTATGTTGCTGAACAAATAGAAGAAGAAGCTTTAGCTAGAACTATTTTAGATAAAATACAATTAATTGGTGATGATAAAGGAGGCTTATATTTATTTGATAATGATGTGAAGCAATTAGTTACTTTAGAAAAACCTCAACAATAATTTAACAAACGTTTAGTATTATTTTTGTGTTAATTAGACGTTATTGAGAACGATTTTAATAATACATAATTAATTACTAATTTTGCAAAATGCAAAGATCGATGAAAAGAGTATATTTTGTTTTAATAATATTAGTATTTGCCTCATGTGGCGAATATCATAAAGTATTAAATAGAGGAAGTGTTGACGAGCAATATAAGATGGCCGTTAAAATGTATGAAGCTAAAAAGTACAGCAAAGCATTACGTTTATTTGAAAAAATAACTCCAGCTTATAGAGGGAAGCCTCAAATGGAACGTATCCAATATATGGTTGCAAACTCTAATTTAAATGAGAAAAATTATAGTATAGCAGGTTACTATTTTAAACGCTTTTCAGAAAACTATCCTAAAAGTTCAAAAAGGGAAGAAGCAGATTTTTTATCTGCATTAGGTTTTTATAAAGGAGCTCCTATATATAGTAAAGATCCTACAGATACAAATAAAGCGATAGAGGCATTTCAATCTTTTATAGATAAGCATCCAGACTCACCAAAAATAGATGAAGCAAATAAGTATTATAAAGAATTACGCTATAAGTTAGAAACAAAAGCTTTTGAGATAGCAAAAAATTATTATACTACAGCTGTAACTTATCCTATAAATTATAAAGCTTCGATAGCAGCTTTTGATAATTTATTATCAGATTATTTAGGAACGGTTTACAAAGAAGAAGCTTTATATTATAGATTAAAAGCAGCTCATGATTTTGCACTTAGAAGTACATTAAGAAGAAGAGGCAAAAGAATTAAAGTAGCAATAAAAGCGTATGAAAAATTAAAACGTAATTTCCCTGAATCAAAATTTTCTAAAGAATCAGAAGAAATGTTAGCAACGCTTAATAAAGAGAAAGCACAAATTAAAGAACAATTAGTTAAAAGTTAAACATGAATTATAAAGAAACAAAAGCACCTGTTAGTACAATTACTTACAATAGAGAAGCTCTAGAGGCTCCAACGGAGAACATTTATGAAGCAATTTCGATTATCGCTAAGAGGGCAAATCAAATTAATTCAGATTTAAAAAAGGAATTAGTAGATAAGTTAGACGAGTTTGCTACTTATAATGATAGTTTAGAAGAGGTTTTTGAAAATAAAGAACAAATAGAAGTTTCTAAATTTTATGAACGTTTACCTAAACCTTCTGCAATAGCAGTAGAAGAGTGGTTAGATGGAAAAATATACCATAGATCACCAGAGGAAGACGTAAAATAAATGTCTGTACTTCAAGGGAAAAAAGTATTACTAGGAATAACAGCTGGTATTGCTGCATATAAAACGGCTAGTTTAGTTCGTTTATTTATAAAATCGGGCGCAGAAGTTAAAGTAATTATGACTCCTGCGTCTAAAGATTTTATAACACCTCTTACACTTTCAACATTATCGAAGAATCCAGTTCATTCAACTTTTTATGATAAAGAAGATGAAAACGAATTATGGAACAACCATGTAGACTTAGGTTTGTGGGCAGATGTTATGCTTATAGCACCAGCAACTGCAAATACATTGTCTAAAATGACAAATGGAACTTGCGATAATTTATTATTAGCTACATACTTATCAGCAAAATGTCATGTATATTTTGCACCAGCAATGGATTTAGATATGTATAAACATGCCTCTACTATAAAAAGTTTAGAAAGTTTACAGCAGTTTGGTAATATTATGATTCCTGCAACTTCAGGAGAACTTGCAAGTGGTTTAGTAGGTGAAGGAAGAATGGCAGAACCTGAAGATATTGTCGATTTTATAGAGAAAAATATAATTTCTAAATTACCATTAAGAGGTAAAAAAGTATTATTAACAGCAGGTCCTACTTATGAAGCAATAGACCCAGTTCGGTTTATAGGAAATCATTCTTCTGGTAAAATGGGATTTGCAATAGCAGAAGCAGCTGCAAATAAAGGTGCAGAAGTTTTTTTAATTTCAGGACCTTCCAATCAACAAATTAAAAATTCATTGGTTTACAGAGTAGATGTTACCTCTGCACAAGAAATGTATGATGCTTGTCATACATATTTTAAAGAAGTAGATATAGCTATTCTTTCTGCCGCTGTTGCAGATTATAAACCAAAAAATATAGCTACTCAAAAAATAAAAAAGAAAGATGCTTCGTTAGTAATAGAGTTAGAACCTACGAAAGATATTTTAAAATCTTTAGGAGCTATTAAGACAAATCAGTTTTTAGTTGGTTTTGCTTTAGAAACAAATGATGAAGTATCGAATGCTAAGAAGAAAATAGAGCGTAAAAATTTAGATGCAATTGTATTAAACTCTTTAAGAGATAAAGGAGCCGGTTTTGCTGGTGATACAAATAAAGTTACAATTATTGATTCGAACTTTAATGAAAAAGCATTTGAATTAAAATCTAAAAAAGAAGTAGCAAAAGATATAATTGAAGAGATACTAACACGAATTTCGTTATAAAAACGTATTTTGTTGCCTCGAACGCAGTCGATGGATTGTTAATTTATTAAAATAGGTCTTAACTGCGATTGACCTGCCATTAAAAATAGTACGATTTTGAAAAATAGACTTGTTATTATCTTTTTGTTTTTGTTGTCAACAATAACTATATCAGCTCAAGAAGAATTGAATGCTGTTGTAGTAGTAAATGCAGATAAAGTACAGAGTACTAATAAGCAAATATTTAAAACGTTACAAGAATCACTTACAGAGTTTGTAAATCAAACAAAGTGGACGAATAAAAAGTTTTTACCTCAAGAGCGAATTAATTGTGCATTTACAATCATAATTAATGAACAAAATTCTAATAATTTCACAGCAACACTTCAAGTACAAGCTTCTCGTCCTGTTTACAATTCGTCATATGAAACGCGCACATTAAATATAAATGATACCAAGCTAAATTTTCAATACAATGAGTTTGAGCCATTAATTTATAATCCAAATTCATTTGAGTCAAATTTAGTATCTACCATGGTATTTTATGTATATACAATTTTGGGTGTAGATGCAGATACTTTTGCTTTAAAAGGAGGAGAAAACTATTTTAAGCAAGCGCAAAATATTATGTTACAAGCGCAACAAGGAGGTGAAACTGGTTGGGAGAATGAAATAGGAGCTCAAAATCGATTCACTTTAATAGATAGTTTTTTATCACAAAAGTTTAGTGAATTAAGAGAAATATATTATAATTACCATAGAAAAGGTTTTGATGTTTTTTTAGAAAACGAAAGTGAGGCCAAAAATACGATTGCTTCTAATTTAATTAAACTAGAAGAATTGTTTAATATTACTGTAGGTAATTATATGATTCGAATCTTTTTAGATGCTAAAGCGAATGAAATTGCTTCTGTTTTTTCTCAAGGTAAAACATCAGGTAAAGAGCAAAAACTAAAAGAAACACTACAAAGAATAGCACCAACTCAAGGTGAGATTTGGAAAGAAATTAAATTGTAATTTTTTTAAGATTATACTAAGAAAATAAAAGGCTTCATATTATAGTAAATTCCGTATTTTTATCAGCTCTAAAAGAAGGAATTTGTTATTACATCTATCTATACAAAATTATGCTTTAATAGACGAGTTGTCTATTAACTTTACAAAAGGTTTATCTATAATTACTGGAGAAACAGGATCTGGTAAGTCAATCCTATTAGGAGCTTTAGGTTTGGTGTTAGGTAAAAGAGCAGATTTATCGTCTTTAAAAAATAATACGTCTAAATGTGTTGTTGAAGCAGAATTTAATATTGAAGAATATGCACTCCAAGATTTTTTTCAGAAAAATGATTTAGATTATGAAAATACGACTATCATAAGACGAGAAATACTTCCTTCAGGAAAGTCGAGAGCATTTGTTAATGATACTCCAGTTGTATTAAGTGTCTTAAATCAATTAAAATCTAAATTAATAGATGTTCATTCGCAACATCAAACTCTAGAATTATCAGATACCAACTTTCAATTTACAGTAATTGATGCTTTAGCAAAGAACGAAAAAAGGATTGCCTCTTATAAGCGAGGTTTAAAAAAGCATACGACTTTACAAAAAGAATTACAGAAACTTAAAGAAAATCAAGAAGCAGAAAAACAACAATACGAATATAATTTACATTTATTTAATGAATTAGAAGAAGCTAATTTTCAAACTAATGAACAAGAAGAATTAGAAAAAAAATTAGATGTATTAAATAATGTAGAAGATATAAAATTGAACTTATCTGAAGCAATACAAATTACTATAGGAGAAGAAGGAGGTGCTCAAACACTTTTACATTCATTAGAAAGTAATTTAGAAAAAATTAGCAGTTTTTCAGAAAAGTATGAACTTCTTTTTAATCGTATAACAAGTATAAAAATTGAATTAGACGATATTGTTTCTGAATTAGAAAGTGCAAATGAAGATATTGAATTTAATCCTAATGAATTAGAGAAAGTTAATGATCGATTACAATTATTATATTCACTTCAAAAAAAGCATCAAGTAGGTAATATAGCGGAGTTATTGATAATTCATGAAAGTTTATCAAAAAAAGTAGGCGGAGTTGAAAATGCTTCGGAAATAATAGCAAAAAAAGAACAAGAGATTAATGCAGTATCGATAAAATTAGATGATGTAGCTTTATTAATTACAAAAGCAAGAAATAAAGCAATACCTAATTTGAAAAAGGAATTAGAATACTTACTCTCTGAATTAGGAATGCCAAATGCTCGTTTTTCTATTGAATTAAAGACAATAGATTCTTATGCTTCTAACGGTAAAGATGAGTTACAGTTTCTTTTTTCTGCAAATAAAGGAGGTACTTTTGGAGAATTAAAAAAAGTGGCATCTGGAGGAGAATTATCTAGAATAATGTTATCGGTAAAGAAAATTTTATCAGAAAACACGAAGCTTCCAACAATTATTTTTGATGAAATAGATACGGGTGTTTCTGGTGAAGTTTCTAATAAAATAGCGCATATTATGCAACAAATGAGTAATTATATGCAAGTAATGGCAATTACACATTTACCACAAATAGCGGCTAAAGGAAGTTCTCATTATAAAGTATATAAAAAAGAAGTAAAAGGAATAACTTCTTCTAATTTAAAAGAATTAACAAAAGAAGAAAGGATTGTAGAAATCGCTGAAATGTTAAGTGGAAAAGATATTTCTGAAAGCGCATTAATACATGCCAAAGAACTATTAAATTAAATGTTTATGAGTGATAATAGAGCGGAAAATTTATTTTTTGAAGCAGATCAATTAATAGATGAAAATAAAATAGTTGATGCAAAGGAAATGTTGTTTGATTTATTAGCAGAATTCCCTGATTATGGTAGAGCACATAATCATTTAGGATGGCTTTATAATATAAAATTTAATAATTATCCTAAAGCTAAAAAACATTTAGAGTTAGCGGTTAAATTTGCCCCAGATTACCATGCTGCTTATAGTAATTTTGCCTACTTATTGATTGATATGAATTTGTATGACGAAATGATTGCATTTGGAAATAAAGTTGTAGATAATTCTATTGCAGATAAATCAACTATTCTGAATAAAATGGGACAAGCTTATGAATTAAAAGGAGAAGTAATGCTGGCTTTTAAGCATTATAAACAAGCTATTAAAGAAACTTTAAATAACAAATCAATAGATGCAATTTATGCTTCTGTAAATAGAATAAAAGGAAAAATGAGTTTTATTCAAAAGATAAAATTAATTAACCAATAATGCAATTTATGAATATTTAATTCGTGATGAAACTTAGATAAAGGGCTTTAAATTGCTCAGTTTTTCTAAGAAATTAGTTCACTAAAGAATTATTTGTAAGTAATAGAATACCAAATAAACACTAAAATATGTACAACTTATTAAAAGGTAAGAAAGGAATTATTTTTGGAGCGTTAGATGAAAAATCAATAGCATGGAAAGTAGCTGAGAGAGCACATGAAGAAGGCGCTGAATTTGTATTAACCAATGCACCGATTGCGTTGCGTATGGGCCAATTAAGTGAGTTAGCAGAAAAAACAGGAGCTCAAATAATTCCTGCAGACGCTACTTCTGTAGAAGATTTAACTAATTTAGTTGAAAAAGCTACGGAAATTTTAGGAGGCAAATTAGATTTTGTTTTACATTCTATAGGTATGTCTGTAAATGTTCGTAAAGGAAAGGCTTATACAGATCCTAAATATGATTTTACTACAAAAGGATGGGATGTTTCTGCTGTTTCTTTTCATAAAACAATGAATGTTTTATATAATAAAAATGCAATGAATGAATGGGGGAGTATTGTAGCGCTAACTTATATGGCGGCACAAAGAGTTTTTCCTGATTATAACGATATGGCTGATAATAAAGCATATTTAGAGTCGATAGCTCGTAGTTTCGGATATTTCTTTGGTAGAGATCATAAAGTACGTGTGAATACAATTTCACAATCACCAACGCCTACAACAGCCGGTCAAGGAGTTAAAGGCTTTGATGGGTTTATTAGCTATGCAGAAAAAATGTCTCCATTAGGAAATGCAACAGCTTTAGAATGTGCAGATTATACAATTACTTTATTTTCAGATTTGACAAAGAAAGTTACATTACAAAATCTTTTTCATGATGGAGGTTTCTCAAACATGGGAGTTAGCGATCAAGTGATGGAGCATTTTATAGAAGAATAAAAAAGTAAAGAATTCATAAAATGCAAATCACTAGATTTGCATTTTTTATTAGAATTATTTAATAATGAGTAGATTACATATTATAGAGGAAGAATTAAAGGTATTACAAGAGAAATTACATACCCATGAATTATATACTGTTTTAAATGATTTAGAGGATGTAAAAGTATTTATGCAAGAACATGTTTTTGCAGTTTGGGACTTTATGTCGTTATTAAAAGCATTACAACAAAAATTAACATGTGTTAGTTTACCTTGGATTCCTGTAAAAAATGCTGTAACGGCACGTTTTATTAATGAAATAGTTCATGGAGAAGAAACAGATGTAAATGAAGTAGGAGTTCCTAAAAGTCATTTTGAAATGTATGTTGAAGCAATGGAAGAAATTTCAGCAAACACTTCTCAAATTTTAAATTTTTCTAAACAAGTATCAGATATAGATAGTATTGAAAGATTATTAGAAAAATCGGATATAGACGAAAAAACAAAAGAATTTGTAAATTTTACTTTTAATGTAATAAAAACAAATAAACCACATATTATAGCAGCAAGTTTTACATTTGGTAGAGAAGATATTATACCAGATATGTTTTTACAAATAGTAAAAAAAGCAGAATTAAAAGAAGGAAAAAATTATACAAAACTAAATTACTATTTAGAGAGACATATAGAGTTAGATGGAGATGAACATGGTCCGTTAGCTTTATCAATGATTAAAGAACTTTGTGGAACCGATACTGAAAAGTGGGAAGAAGTATTGTTTTATGCAAAGGAATCAATTCTTAAACGTATTGATTTGTGGAGTGGAATTACAGAGAAAATTAAAAAACAAGTTTTAGTATAATGGATCTTCATTTATCATTAATTATTCCTGTTTATAATCGTCCAGATGAGATTGACGAACTTTTAGAAAGTTTTACAAAACAAGATTTTGACAAAAAATATGAAATAGTAATTATTGAAGATGGATCTAATGAATCTTCTGAAGAAGTAGTTTTAAAGTATAAAAA
>CALISK010000213.1 GCA_938041625.1 uncultured Tenacibaculum sp.
TTGGACAGTTTCAGATTGTTCAGGAAACAGCACTACACATTCACAAACGGTAAAAGTAAGCGATACTACAGCGCCAGAATTATTATCAACTTTAGAAGATATCACAGTAGTGTGTAATGAAATTCCTGATATTCCTGAATTGGAATTTCAAGATAATTGCTCTGAAAATGTAACTCAAATAGATTTTACAGAGATAAATACTTTCGATGGAACCAATAACGATTATGAAATTGTAAGAGAGTGGTTGGTTGGTGATAGTTGTGGTAATAATGCAACATTTACACAAACAATAACAGTGATAATAGAAACTACTGAAGTAGAAGAAAATGAAACTGTTTTTAAATGTATTGATGATGGAGACATCAATTTGAATGATTATTTAACCAATGAAAACAACGATGGAACATGGGAAGTAACTTCAGGAGAAGCAATTATTAATGATGGAATATTTAATCCGTTAAATAGTGATTTAGGAGATTATGTTTTTACCTATAGTGTTTTAAATGAAGGTTGTTTATCATCAGTAAAAGTAAGAATTAATATAAATGAAGATTGTAGTGTATTACCATGTGGGAGAAAAGATATTAAAATTTCAAAAGTAGTTACTCCAAATCATGATGCATGGAATGAATATTTTAAAGTTACAGATGAATGTAGTTTTATAGCAGAGGTACAGTTGTTTAATAGATGGGGAACAAAAATATATAAGTCTAGTGATTATAAAAATGATTGGAACGGTTTAGCAATGAATTCTTCTTTTGGAGGAGATAAATACTTACCTGCAGGAACCTACTATTACATTGTAGTTTTAAAAGATAGTGGATTGAAACCATTTACGGGTGCAATTTATTTAGGAACCAAATAAACAGAAAATCATGAAACTTTATAAAAACATAATAGCAATACTACTATTTATTAATGTTAATTCATACGCGCAACAGTTTCCACAGTTTACACAGTATATGTATAACACGATTTCTATAAATCCGGCATATGCAGGAAGTAGAGATGTATTAAGTGTGGTTGGTGTACATAGAAGTCAATGGATAGGATTTAATGACGGTCCCGAGACACAAACATTATCAATTCATAGTCCTTTAAGAAATGACAATTTAGGAGTTGGTTTTTCATTTATTAACGATGAATTAGGTTATGAAAACTTTACTTATTTGTATGGAGATTTTTCTTATACAATAAATCTTAATTCAGAAGTAAAATTAGCTTTTGGTTTAAAAGCAGGGCTTACACAATATAACTTAGATGATGAATTGCTGATTTCAGAGGGAATGGATCCTTTAATTTCTGGTTTTAATAATGGTTGGGAACCTAATTTGGGAGCTGGTGTATTAGCACATACTGATAAATGGTATGTAGGCTTTTCTGCTCCAAGATTAATTAATGTAGATCGTAACCAATTTAAAATAGGAGAAATAGATTATGCGGTTGTTGATAGGTTGGTTTATTTTTTAACAGGAGGTTATGTTTTTGATTTGAATTATACTGTTAAGTTTAAGCCTTCTTTTTTAGTAAAAGCAACTAACGGAGCACCTCTTTCATACGATATAACAGGAAACTTTTTATTTAATGAAAAGTTTTGGTTAGGAGCTTCTTATAGAATTAATAATAATACAGCAGCATTGGGAGCATTAATAGATTTTCAAGCTACAAAACAAATGCGAATAGGGTATTCATATGAGCATCCTTTATCTGATATAAATAGTTATTCTAACGGAACTCATGAGATATTGTTAATGTTTGAATTTAATAAAGCGAATAGAGTTAAATCACCAAGATACTTTTAACGATGAAACTAAAGATGTTTTTTTTAATAGTCCTTTTTTCAGTGACTAGTTTTTATAGTCAAAAAAGAGTCGCAGAAATTTTTTATAAAGCATATTCCTATGATAAAGCTGCTGAATTATATAAAGTAGTTTTAAAGAGAGGAGATAGTAGTATTTCAGTACTTACAAAATTAGGAGATTGTTACTATAATAATTCAAAGGTTAAAGAAGCGCTTTATTGGTACAATTTAGCGTCTAAAAATGAGAACGATTTTATAGATGAGTATATTTATAAATATATACAAGTATTAAGAAGTACTGGTAAATATAAAGAGGCAGATACCTGGTTTTTAAAGCTAAATAGAAAATTTAAAAAAGATTATAAAAGTGAAATTAATTATTATAAGAGGTTGAAATTATTGAACAAAGATTCAATTAAAATTACAAATCTTACTATAAATACGAAATACTCTGACTTTGGAGCGTATGTGCATAGGAATCATTTTTATTTTTCATCAACAATGAATGAAAATGGTAAGAAATACGATTGGAATAACCAGCCTTATTTAGATGTATACCAGGCAAAAATCATTAAAAAGGAAGATAAAATAAGTATAGAAAATACAGTTCCAATTATATCAACTAAAATAAATACGAATTTTCATGAATCTAATATTGCAATTACTGAAGATGGTAAAACAATGTATTTTACGAGGAATAATTTAACCCAAAAAAATAACTTAGATTATGATAAAGAAGGAACTTCACATTTAAAAATTTTTAAAACAACGTTGATTAATGGAGTATGGGAGGCTGTTAAAGAGCTTCCTTTTAACGATGAAGTTTTTTCAACTGGTCACCCAGCTTTAAGTCCAGATGAGAAAACATTATATTTTGCTTCTAATAGACCTGGAGGCTATGGATTAACTGATTTATATAAGGTTGCTATATATAAAGATGGCACCTATGGTTTACCAATTAATTTAGGAAAACACGTTAATACAAAACAAAGAGAAATGTTTCCTTATGTAGCTAAAGACTCTACATTTTATTTTTCTTCTGACGGACATAAAAACTTAGGATTGTTAGATGTCTTTAAATCAAATTTTTTAAGAGATTCATTAGCTCAGGTACTAAATTTAGGAGCGCCTTTTAATAGTGGAGCTGATGATTTTTCTTTCTTTATTGATTCGGAAAATAAAACAGGATATTTTTCATCAAACAGAAAAGGAGGGAAAGGTGAAGACGATATTTATAGTTTTACTTCTTTAAAAAAGAAACAATTTCTTAGAGGAAAAGTATTTGATAAAAAGACAAAAGAAGTTCTATCAAAAGCTTTAGTACAGCTAATAAATGCTAAAGGGAAAATATTAGATACTTTAAGAACCAAAGAAGATGGTAGTTATATGTTTGAGGTTAAATACAAACAAAAATATGTGATAAGAGGAAGTAAGAATAATTATAAAGAAAATATAGAAAAAGTACAAGTATTAACTAAAGAAGATATAGAACAAGATTTGTATTTAATTCCTTTAATTATTGATAAAGAGATTGTTGTTAAACCTATATTTTTTGATTTTAATAAATGGAACATAAGGTCAGATGCAGCTTTTGAATTAGAAAAAGTAGTAGATGTACTTAGAAATAATCCTAAAATGATTATTAAAATAGAGGCTCATACAGATAGTAGAGGTAATGATACGTATAATAGAATACTTTCTGATAGACGCGTTAAATCTACTAGAGATTATATTTTATCGCGAGAAATAAAAACAAATAGAATAGGGAGTGCTATAGGGTATGGAGAAAGTATGTTGATTAATAAATGTGTTAATAATGCAGAATGTACAGAGGAAGAGCATCAAGAAAATAGAAGGTCTAGATTCATAATATTAAGTAAGTAATAAAAAGCGAATACTTATTAAAAGTATTCGCTTTTATTTTGATAAAGTTTAAAATTATTTTTTAATAAAAATATTGGTAAAATACCATCTTCCTTTTGAGTTAATTTCAGCAGATACGTCAAAATAATTAAAATCGCCTTCTATGTTTTTTTTATGTTCATCACTTTTTAGCCAAGCGCTCACAACAGATTGAGCAGATGAATACCCATAAGCAACATTTTCTCCAACAGAAATTGCTTCTGCATTATTTTTTAAAAATTCTTTTCTTTTGTAAAAATAATCATGGGAAATAACATTTTCTGCTATCATGTAGTTCGTATGCTCATGGGTTTGAGTTTTTATAATATTTAATTGATTTAATTTAGAAAACCCTTTTTCCAACCTATATACATTAATAAGTTGCAAGATGTTTTTTTCAATTGGTTTATCATTAATTACTGTTTCTAATTGCATACTAACTATTGTGTCATCAGGTGATGAACAAGAATTCAATATTAGTGCACAAACAATTATCAATAACTTATTGGGGAAGTTATTCATCATTATTGGGGATATGTTATTTATAAAATCTAAAAATAGATAAATTTTCTTTGTTTTAATTTAGTATAAACACTGTTTTTTAATAAACAAGCTCTTTTTTACACTGTGTTAATAAATTTTCTTTGATTTTTTTAATTCATAAAACTTAAGAGATTTGTTATTTTCTGTAACAAAATGAGAATTAAATCGTCTTTATAATACATAAACAACAAAAAAATGCAAGAAAACAGACAATTATTAGCTTTAACACATTTGAGTCAATTATTAGACTTAGTAACCGGAATTTGTGGATTTATTGTTCCATTAATTCTATGGGTAGTAAAGAAAGATGAAGTACAAGGAATGGATGAACATGGAAAAGCGATTTTAAACTTTAGAATAACCATGTTTTTATATGTATTGCTATGTATTCCATTAATATTATTTTTTGGATTAGGATTAATAGGATTTGTTGTATTAGGAATCTCTTATATTATTTATCCAGTTATTAATGCTATAAAAGCGAGCAATAACGAAGAGCCTAATTATCCATTTAGCATAACGTTTTTATAAAAATATTTGAACTTAGTATAATTATTTGATTGCTGAAACCGTGCAGCTAATTTTATATAGTTTATTATTTAATTGGTTTTCCCCCGATTATAATACAAACACTATTTTAAAATTACTACACGGTTTCTTTTTTAAGAAACGAAAGAATTTAATTGTAGATTGGAATTATAGATAATACTTTTATTAAAAAGCACTTTCTACTATTGGAATCCATTCTTTCCATTTTTCTTTATTTTTTTTATAAAACGAAATACTTGAATAACCATAAATATGACCACAACAAAGATGAACGTTATACAGAATAGCAATTTGTTTATTCCTTATAAAAATTGGTTTTGAAATTATTTTTAATTCTCTTTTACGATCTTCTTTTAAAAATTTCAACATATTTTTTTGCTGAACAAGTATAAGTTTTCTACTGTTTTTTAGACTCCAAGAATAATTCTTTGAAGCATCTAACTCAGAGATTAAATATTCTTTTTCTCTGATAGATAAAACAATACTATCATTTTTTGTAATTCTATTATTGTAATAAACAAGAGTTGAATCTTTTTTTACATAATCTATTTTTCTAGTAAACATTTTTAGGTTTACTTTACTTAAATACCCGATATCAGAATAATTACCTGGATATATTTTATAATCAATTAAATCCCAAAATATTTTTTCAGATTCAGTAACCTGACATGTTATTACTTGATTGAAAAAAAGAAACAAAAAAAGTAAAGTAAAGTTTTTCATCCAGATACGGTGAAATCAAGAAAAAACATTTATTTTTTGATAAAGATATTCGTATAATACCAGGTTCCACTATTATCTTGTTTGGCTGTTACATTAAAATGAGTGTAATCACCTTCAATGTTTTTTCTATGTCCATCACTACTTATCCAACCATCAACTACAGCTTTTGCAGTAGCATAACCAATAGCTACATTTTCTGCCATTATCTTAGAATTGTCATTTTCTTTTAAATAGTCTGAACGCTTACTAAAACCATCGTGAGAAATTTGCCCTTTAGAAATCATATAATTTGTATGATCATCTGTTTGTGATTTTATGATCTTAGAAACTTCCAACTTGGTTAAGTTTTTACTAGCTCTATAATTATTTATTAATTGTAAAATATCTGCTTCTATATTTTGAGAAGGAGTGGTGGTATTACCATCTATTTGTTCTGAATCATCATTGTTAGAACAAGAAGATAAAATAATTAATACTACTAAAGCTACGGTTTTTTTTAAAAAATTAGTCATGTTTGTTTTATATTGCTTGTTTAATAAAATCTTCATATTCATAAAAGAAGAGCTCAAATTGAGTCATTTTTTCTACGAAAAACTCATAACAATCTCGCCAAGTATCTTTATTATAAATACTGAATTTTTTGTCATGCATTACGTAAATTCTACGAATAACTTTTCCGCTATCTAATAGAAAATCATCATCAAAAATTACCTCAGGTAAATATTCACTCTCTAATAATTTACGTAATGACAGTAACTGATCGTATAATAATTCGTTTGCTACTTCATCAGGATGTTCAAAATCGAGACAAATGAAAGCTTTTTTCCTCTCTGCTTGAAACTTAAACGAAAACCCTTTTATTTTCGTATTATATAATAACCATTTTTTTGGAAAAGATTTTCCGAAGCTAGTCCAAAACTCCTTTCGTATACGTGCCGATTCCTCTTTGCTAAACATTATTATCAGTTATCAGTTATCAGTTATCAGTTGATCACTGATTACCGATAATTGGTTATTGTAAAAATTATCCATGTATTCTTGCAGTTCCACCTCTTTCTTTCATCATGTCAGCTTCAAAAGCTAATAAACCTTCCCATTTTTCATTTACGATAGTTTTATCCATATACTTTCGAGCATATCCTAAAAACAAGGTGTAGTGGTTGGCTTCAGAAATCATTAAATCTTTATAAAAATCAGATAATTCTTGATCTTCCATATGATCTGCAAATACTTTAAAACGCTCGCAGCTTCTAGCTTCAATTAAGGCAGCTACTAATAAGCGATGTACTAAAGCTTCATCTCGTTGTTTAGTTTTAGGAAAGAACTTTTGCAGTTTTAATGCGTAATCATTTTTTGTAGCTTGTCCTAATACCATTCCTCTTTTAACCATTAAATTATGAACCATTTTAAAATGCTCCATTTCTTCAATAGCAATATCAATCATGTCTTTTACTAATGCTGTTTCTTCAGAGTAATTAATGGTAATAGACATCGCATTTGCAGCTGCTTTTTGTTCAGCAAAAGCATGATCTATTAATAATTGTTGTAATCCGTCTTTAGCAACATTAACCCAAGAAGTTTCTGTTTCAAATTTTAAACCTAGCATAATTAAAAAGTTAGATGACTAATAAAAATGCAAATTTAGTAAAAGGATATACGAATACTCGATAAGATGTAACGAATTTAAATAAATAGCGTGTTAATAACTTAGATTTAGCTAGTTTTGAAAGGATTAAAACACCTAATTTACTAGACTATTCCTATGATTTATAAAATTTTAACCCGTCTATTAATAGTTCTATCTATCAATTCTTGTGCTCAAGAATATAAAAAAGAATATTATGATAATGGACAGATAAAGGAAACTGGGAAACTTTCAAACGGAAAAAAAGAAGGATTGTGGAAAGAATTTTATGAAACAGGTAAAGTTAAAGCAACTACAAGCTATAAGAAAGGTATTCGTTTAGGAGACTTTATAGTTTATCATGAGAATGGAGTAGTAGCAAAAAAAGGAAAACTAATTAAGGATACAATTGCTATTGGTAAGTGGAAGTGGTTTTATGAAAGTAAGCAACTTAAAAAGGAAGGTTTTTTTGATAATGAAGGAAATCAGATAGAAGAATGGAAAGCATATCATAAAAATGGTAAGCGAATGATTATAGCTAATTTTCCGACAGGAAAACAAGAAAGATACTTTGATGATGGTGTTACTATAGAAGAAAAAGGATTTTTTAAGGGAGGTTTGAAAGATGGTACTTGGGAAATGTTTTATAGAAATGGAAAACCTAGGTTTTTGAATAATTATAAAAAAGGATTAAAAGATGGGATATCTAAGATATTTCATGAGAATGGAAAATTAGATCAAAAAGGGTTCTGGGTTGAAGGAGAAGCAGAAGGAGAATGGAAAAACTTTGGAGAAGAAGGGAACTTAGAAAGGTACTTTTTTTATAAAAAAGGAGAAGAATTGTGGTCAAAAAAATATAGAGAAGATGGAAGCTTGTATTTACATGATGCATATATTCAAATTTCAAAAGATTCTACAGTTAAAACTTTTAAAAAATACTATTATGACGGTAAGTTAAAAGAAGAGTTGAAGTATGATAAAGAAGGGAAATATTTATACAAAGAATATTTTGAGAATGGTAATTTATTTGAAGAGTTTAAAGAAAATGAGAAAGGAGAATATGTATATTCAAGTTATTATATTAATGGTCAAATAGAAGAAAAGGTTATTTATAAAGATATAGATAGATATTACCCAATTGATGGGGATTGGAAAGAATTCTATGAAAATGGAAATTTAGAGGAAGAATTTACTACAAAAAATGGACACAAAGTAGATAAAAGTATAAGATATTATGATAATGGTGAGTTAAGAGAAGTTACAAACTATAACAAAGAAGGAGAAAGACATGGAATCTATACGATTTATAGAAAAGATGGTACAAAAGATTTTGAAGAAGAGTTTAAGAATGGGGAAATGATTAAAAAATTAGATACTAAATAAAAAAAGCAGATTTAGTACGAGGTTAGACGAATACTAGACAATACGTAACGAATTTAAATAAATTGAATATTAATAACTTAGATTTCACTAGTTTTGAAAGAGTTAAACTATCTATAAATTACAAACCATGAAAATGAATAAGTTTTTATACGTAGCTTTTTTATGTATTACTGCTATAATTACAAGTTGTAAAAAAAGTGTACATACAGAAAGTAATGTAAATGATTTTACTGAATACATAGGAGTATATCCTAATAAAGTAATTTCTTCTGTACCAAATTTACGGTTTTATTTAAATAAAAAAGTAACTGTAACAGATGTAAAAGAGGATGTAATTACTATAAAACCTAAGGTGAAAGGTAAAATAGCTTTAGATAATAATGTTCTATTATTTGTGCCAGATGAAAAATTAGAAAACAATAAAGAATATCAAGTAGTTTTACATTTAGATAAGTTATACGCAGATATACCAACTAACTTAAAAGACTTTACAGTTAATGTAAAAACAAAACCATTACATTTTAATGTAGCTATAAAATCTCCATCTATTTATAACAAGAATTTATATTATGTTGAAGGAAAGATTGAAGCTAGTGATGTTCTTGATAATTCAACATTATCTAACATAATTACAGCGAATTATAATGGACAAGCTAAAAAAATAACATTCGATACAGTAGATAAATATGCAAAAGTAGTTTCATTTAAAGTAGATAGTATTCAACGACTTAATGATGATAAAGTATTAAATGTTACTTGGAAAGGAGCATCTTTAAAATCTTCTTCAAAAGGAGAAAGGGAAGTAACAATTACTGGAAAATCTAATTTTAAAGTATTATCAGTAGATGTTTTTAATGATGCAAAACAACGTATTGAAATTAGTTTTTCAGATCCTATTAAATCGTCTCAAAATTTAAAAGGATTAATTCAATTTTTAGATACACAAAAAAGAGGTTTTACACATAGAATTGATAAAAATGTAGTTACAATATATCCAGCATCTTCACATAGAGAAAAAGTAGATTTAGAAATTTTTAAAGAAATTAAAAATTCGGAAGGTAGAACGTTAAAAGAAAATACGATACATACGTTATATTTTGAGCAATTAAAACCAGAAGTAAATTTTATAAAAAGTGGAACTATTTTACCAAACTCAGAAAACTTAAAAA
>CALISK010000214.1 GCA_938041625.1 uncultured Tenacibaculum sp.
CTAAAGTCTTAGAGACGTCTAAGCACTTTTTCTTTTTCATAGCAATTTTCCCACTCAATTTTTTGAGTGGGTTTTTATTTATATAAAAAAAAATACCGGTATTTAAATTACCTCTTTTTTTTATAGATATATTCAGTTAAAAAGCAAAACGAAATTATCCCTACCGCTATTAATATATCTGATTTACTTACCGAATAATGTTGTATAAGTAGTGCAACCATTGCTATAAAACAAAATATTGTGCCTAACAAAGGAATACTTTTTCTTCCTCCTATTTCTTTAGACAACTTAAAACCTGTGTAATTTACTATTGTAAATATTAGTAAAAAACTAACACTCCCTGCTGTAGAAATACTTTCTAATTTTAATGTATTGACAACGATTAAAGTAAAAATAGCTGTTATTAATAACCCTATAGGTTGATTCCATAATTTTCGAGTAAACTCTTTTGGTAATTCATTTTCTTCCGCTATTTCATAATTTACTTTACTTCCTCCATAAAGCGATGCGTTTATTGCCGAAAAAGTAGAAATTAACGCTGCAATAGTAATCACAGTAAATCCCATTTTACCTAACATTGGCTTAGCTGCCTCTGCTAAAACATAATCTTGAGCATTTGCTATTTGACTAAATTCTAAAGAACCAACAGTTATCATTGCTATAATAACATAAAGAAATATTACAAAAATAACAGACCAATAATAAGCTTTAGGTATATTTTTTTGAGGATCTTTAATATCTGGAGCGGCATTCGCTATTAATTCAAAGCCTTCATATGCTACAAAAATCACCATCCCTGCAGTCACTAATTTAAATGGCGATTCCCAATGTTTAGTAGATAATTGTTCTAAATGCGGGTTTCCAAATAAACCATACAACCCAAAACCAACAAATGATAATAAAATTAATAGTTTTATTATTACTGCATAAGATTCTATTTTGCTAACTACAGAAACACTGTAATAATTAATCCCAGTAGCTACTAATACTATTCCTGAAGCATAGATATGTGAATCTAATACTCCATCACTTGTAAGTTTAAATAAATTAGGTGCATAAGAACCAAAAGCCGATGCGTATAACGCTAGCATTATAATATAACTAATCCAAAGTAAATTATTTACACCTCCACTAAAAACTCCAATTCCGAACCCTTTATTTACAAACTTTACAGTTCCACCTCTATCTGGATATTTAAGAGACAACTTAACATAACTGTATGATGTTATTAATGCTATAAACCCAGCTATTAAAAAAGAAATTGGAGTTCCTCCTTTTGCTAACGCTACTGCTAAACCAAGTACTGCAAAAATTCCGCCACCAACCATACCTCCTATTCCTATAGAAATTGCTTCTTTTAAACCTATCTTATTTTTCATTTAATTAAGTTATTAATAAAATATTTTAATATTATCTATAAGGCACACCTTCTACTAGCGGTTTAAATCGAAAAACATAAAAAGGGTGTGTCTCTTTACTTTTTCCATCATTAAAAACGGCTCCTAAATGAACTTGTGCTGCTGAAACATACATATATCCATCTACATTATTATAACTCACCCCATCAGGCCACTTTAAGTTTTTATTTCTCAAAATTGTACTTACTTTTCGATCTTTAGCACTAACAACTGCTACACTTTCTGTTTCTAAAGCGGTTAAATATAAATTTCCTTCTTTATCAATACTCATTCCTCCATTATTTGGTTTCTCAGAATATGTTTCAATACACTTATCTAAATCCTTTTCTGAAAAGTTTTCATTTAATAGATTTTCTATTTTCATACGGTAAATATGAGCTCCATTTAAAGGTCCATAATACAACCATTCAAAATTAGCATCTGCCGTAATTCCATCATTTCCTACCAATAATGGTTTTCCTCCTACAGATAATGTTTTTCCATTAATAACTGTTGGATTTTTTGAATCAGGCAACGTAGTTCGTGTACCTTCTAAAACACGACGGCTTTTTCCTGTTTTCATATCAACAACTATAAAAGCTGCCTTACTTCCATCTCCACCATTCCCAATTCCTTCATCAGCAATAATAAAGACACCATGTTTTGTATCTACCACCATATCATTTGGTTGTGATGTATTCACTATTGTTGTTTTTGGCAGATAATAAATTCTCTCTAATGAATTTGATTTCATATTCCAACCTACAATTTTGGGTGTTACTTCATTACGCATTCCCATATCAATCATCCAAACAATTCCATTTTTATCGTTACGAATACCCAGTACATTACTCAAATAATGATCATCTGTTTTACGTGGTGTATTCCATGATTTATTTGGAAACGGTTTATGAGTTTTCGTTTTTTTATCATAAATCATCACCCTGTTTTCTGGCTGAAAAAAAGGGTGGTGACTATATACTAAATTACCGTTTGGAGTAAACGTAATATTACCAACCGCTTCATCAGTAGTCATAAAAACCTCTCCGTTATTTTGTGTATTACCTTCCATAATTATAAGATTTAGGATAATTACTACTATATATTTTTTCATTTTTTATAATTATTTAATGTGAGCTCTTAACATCCAAGACATTTCTTCATGCTCTTGTAATAAACCAGTAAGAAAATCACCAGTTCCTACATCTTTTAATTCCTCTTCTATTATTGGTATTATTTTTCTGACCCCAATTATTATCGTATCATGATCTATCAATAATGATTTTATATAATCTTTACTTGAATTATTTCCATGATATTCTTCTGATAAATGAGTGAGTTGTAAAAACTGAGTTAATGTAGCTGGTGCATAATGCCCTATTTTTCTAATACGTTCTGCAACACTATCTACATACTCTTTAATTTGATTATAATGTTCTTCAAAAAAAACATGCTTTGTATGAAAATCTAAACCCTCTAAATTCCAATGCGCTCTTAATGTTTTCGTATAAAGTATATATTCATCTGCTAATAATTTTGACAAAAACTCTGCTGTCTTTATTCTATTTTCTTCTGAAATTCCAATATTTGTTTTCATAAATCGATTTATTTTTAATTATTTAAAAAGGTAATTAGTTTTATAATTCGAACATTGATTTAGGTATAGCATGAAATCCAGAATCAACAACTACACTTTCTATACGCTCAACCGAAACTAACGAACTAGTATACACTGTTATTTCTCTTGGAAAACTTTCTGTATTTATTGTAACATTTTTAACTCCTGTTACCTCAGATATTACTTTTCTAATCTTTTCTAAGTGCAAATGCTCTGTTGCATTGGTTTCAAAAATTTTCCCGTGATTGCCAGGTATTACATTTTCTGATAATAAACTCATTTTAATTATTTTTAATTATAATTTCTTAATCTTCAATCTCTGCTACAACATAAACTAAAACTGGTGCATCTAAAGGTGTTTGATAAATACCTAATGCAGAACGTGTATGAAAACCTCTTTCTCCAAATATTTGATTAAAAACATCAGATGCTCCATTTAAAATATCTGAATGATCTTTAAACCCATCAGCTGCTTGAATATGACAATCTATTCTAATTATTTTTTTTACCTTATCTAAGTTTTTGGTAGCTTCCTTTAATTGTGCAATAGCATTAATCGCACAAATACGAGCACAATCATAACCTTCTTTCATATCTAAATCACTACCAATACGTCCTTCGTAAGCAAGTTTACCATACACCCCACTTTTCCATGGTAATTGCCCTGAAGTATATATTATATTATTTGAGTTTACCCAAGAAGCATAATTACCAACACCTTTAGGTGCTTCTGGTATTTCTATATTTAACTGCTCAAGTTTTTGTGCTATAGTCATTCTAAATTTTATTTAAATTCTACTGTACTAAAAATTAATATTGTATTTCCTATGTTAGTTAAATCATGAATAAAAAAATGATCCTCATCTAAATCGGTATAATACTTAGTATCTCCAATTCTATATTCACTTTCTACCACCGAGCCATTATTAAAATATGACCTTGCTTTACCTTCACTTAAAGCTGTCCAAAAATATTTTTTGTTATGACAATGAAAAGGCAACCTTTTTCCTGGTTTCAAATGAATAGTCCATACTTTAATTTTTTCATTTTCAAAAACTAACTTTTCGCCAACAACCTTATTAAAGAGTCCTGTTTTTAATTCTTCTTTTAACTCTAAACTCCAATACTCCCAATGATTTTCTTTATTTATAATTCTATTTTTCATTCTTATAACCTGAAAATTTATTTTAAAATATTATCACCAGAAATAAAACCCAGGCAATATAGGTTTGAAATTCACTCTTGCTTTATGAATAAACTTAACTGACTCTTTTTTAAGTCTTTCTAATAAAATTTTGTAGTAGATGTAAGTTTAATTATTACTACATCCTATAATTCTAATTCACCTGAGAAGTGATTATTATTTTTTTGAGATTATTTACAACCATTGGTTTTTAGTCAACCATTCTTTCGTAACAACATCAATATCTTGCCCTTCTCTGCTTACTTTGTAATCTAACTCAGCTATTACATCATTTCCAAAACGTAAACTATCTAACTTTTCTAATTGTGCCGAAGTAAACAAGTCTTTTTTATCATCTCTTATTAATAAAACAGCTTTATCAACAACACCTAACAACCCTTTAGGATCTTTAATTTCACGAATTGTATATTTTGAATGTAAAAATTGAGGCTTCCATAACGGAACAACAATCCATTCCTTCTTTGCTACTGCATTTTCAAATGCAGAAAAACAATCTTCTTCTGTACCTGTATGAAAAGAATATCCTTTTTTACCAAGGCCATAATCTTCAATCATTTTAGCTGAAAATCGACTAATACCTGCACCTGGATTAATTCCTTGAATTTTTTTAGTCATTTTTTCTAAAACCTCTACTTTTAATAAATCTGAAACTTCTGAAACTGATGTTTCTGGCACATAATCAGGAACTCCCCATAGTGCATAGGGCTCGTAATGCAATCCTAAATTTGTAAGAGGTACTGTTTTTTGAACTTCTGCTCTATAACCTCCATGACTGGATGGCAACCAAGCGGAAGTTAATAAATCTGTTATTCCTTCCTTTAAGTTTTCAAAATTTTTCTCGTGGTGTTCGTAAATACGATCTACTTCAAACTCCATACTCTTTAACACATTAGCCACCAAAGACGCAGCTATGCGATGAAAAGATAAATCTGTAACACCAATAGTTATTATTTGCTTCATTTTATTAAATTATTTAAAAAAAACAAAAACACACTCTAAAATTAGGGTGTGTTTTTTATCTTAAACTATGTTAGTCATTTCATGTAGTACAAACTCTTCAACAGCTCCATCCGTTACTTTCAAATATTCTTTTAAATGATCATTCTCCATATGAATTTGCCACAATTCACGACTTTCCCAATTTTCATGAAATAAAAATAAGTTTGGGTTCTCATTATCTTGATGTAAATCATAATTAATACATCCTTTTTCTGCTTTTGTAATAGGAATTAGTTTTAATAATTCAGTTTTTACAAATTCTCTTTTTTCTTCCTTTGCTAAAATTGTAGCTACAATTGTTAATTTACTCATTTGTTGTATTTTTTATTAGCTTATATAAACTTGTTTACTTTACTAATGGAGTTTTAATAATTAAATAAGGAGCTTTACTTACATCATTTCCTTTATTAAGTGCTGCTGTTCTGTTTAACTGATCTACTGTACTATATACATCTCCTTTAAAAACATAAGGTCCGTCTGGCCAAGATTGTCCGTCTGGTAATTTTGCGATGTTCTTAAATCCGTTTTTATTAGAAACTCCCAATGCACTTTCTTCAATATTTGTCACATATACATTCTCGTTTCCATCTACAGCAATACCATCACAATATGATTTTTTACCCCATTTTTTAATACTCGTTATTAATTTTTCATTATCATCAAAACTGGCAGCAGGTACTCTATATAAAGTTCTTCCATGTAATGCTCCAAAATAAACGTATTCAAAATCAGGATCTATACCTATCGGATTTAAAGCAAATCCGCCTTCCATTTCAGGCATCATTGAAGGATGGTTTTGAGCCATTCTTTGTGATTCCCCTGTAGCAATATCTGTAACAATAAAAGCTGGCTCTGGAGCACTTTTTAAATCTCCTTGAGTCATATCTGCAATAATTAAACGATTACGCTTTTCATCAATAATAAAATCTTGTAAGAAACTAGCTGGTTTTAATACATTTGTAGGAAGATCTATTGTTTTTATTAATTTATTCGTTTTCGTATTCCAGCCAAAATACTTTTTAGCTACCATATCCAACATCCAAAGATTATCATCTTTATCAGCTCTAATACCAATAACACCTTTCATTATAGAGTTTGCCCCTTTTGCATATTCATCATTTGGATAAGGAACACTTGTATTATCTTCTGGGTTTACTAAATGTACTTTAATATCTGGAGAAACTAATGGGTTCATAGTAGTAAAAATTTTACCATCACTAGTAATCGCCATATTTCCTGGTCGAACTTTTGCACTTGTAAACACAGTAGTTGCAGTTGGTATTTTTACCTCCTCTTTTTTAACATCTGTTGTTTCTTGAGTATTTTCTTTTGAAGTTTCGTCTTTTTTAGATTTATCTCCACAAGATGTTAAAGTCAATACCAATATGAACATAATTGACTTAATTAATATTTTTTTCATCCTATTATATTTTAATAATAGTACAAAAGTAAATCAAGAACAAACAGGTTTTTAGATTAAAAACAAGCCAAAAATGATCATTTTTAAGGTTTTATAATTCAAAAACTGATCTACTTAACTATTACGGTATGCAAGCGGAGTTTTACCTTGATACTTTCTAAAAAACTTAACAAAATTAGTCGTCTCTGAGTACCCCATTCTTTCTGCAACTTCAGAGATAGAATCTGTAGAGTTTTTTAATAAGGCTTTAGCTTGTAAAACTTTATAATCGATTACTACTTTTTTAGCAGATTGACCTGTTACTTTTTTTACGCATTCTGATAAATAAGCAGATGTTATGTGAAGTTTTTTTGCATATTCTGAAAGTGAACGTTGCGATTGTATTTCTTTTAAAATAAGGTCTTCAAAATTATGCGTAATCTCTTCTGCTCTACTTAATTTAACTACTTCACTCATATCACTACGCATTCTTTTTATTCTATGTAATAAAATAAGTAATTGAGAGTGAATGATTTCTAAACTATAAGCTTCATTATTTACATGTTCTGAATAAATTTTCTCTAGCAAAGTGTTGATTTCTAAAAAATGTTTTTCACTTAATCTATAATAGGGTAAAGCGTTTAATTTAAAAAACGGGAATTTTTGTATTACATCAAACCTGTGCATCGATGGTTTAAAAAAATCGGAAGTAAAAAAAACTCCAAATCCTTCTCTACCCACACTCTTTTCTCCTTCAATACTAAATATTTGCATTGGTGAGTTAAAGTTTATACTCTCATCTAAATTAGAAAAATAAGTATAGCCTATTCTTCTAGCTGTAACATTTTTAACATGAAAATTAATAGAAAAAAAACGTTTTCTATGTGGTTCAAAAATTTCATTTTCTACATGTGATAATTCATTGTATTTATAAATATGAAAATCTGAACTAATTGAATCTTTAGTTACATTTAAATCATCTAATAATTCCTGTATAGTATTGTATATTTTCATTTGATTGCTGAACAAGATAAAAAACTCTACAATTCAAAAAAAATAAATCAACATTAAATAATATTAGAATTTTGTTAGATTGCTTACTATGTTTAAATTGTTTCTTAAAAATTTAAAGTAACAATATATACTACTTAGGTACATGCCACTAGTTTATTTACAAAACCTCACCTTTTAAAGAACAATTATTTCATTTTATCGATTGTATTTGTTCTTTCAACTAATCTTAAACTGAGATCTTTAATTGTTTTATTACTTTTAAACTATAAATGAAACATAAAGTAAATTTCACCAAATAGATAGAAATCACTAAAAAGAAACATTTATACAAAAAATCCCACTAATAATTAAAGTATTTAATTTAGTAACAAAAAATACACTTGGATTATAAGTGCCATTAAAGAGTAAGAATTATGAGGATATTCTTGCTCTTTAATTTTTTATTAAATAAGTGTCTTTGTAAAGAATAAAAGTAACTCATAAATAATTATAAAAAAGATAGATTTTTACTAGCTTTTTTTTATCCTCCAATAGTAATCATACTTCTATTGTTATGATTCATTAAATCTTCAAAATCTTCTAAACTATTCATACCAGAACGGACTGCCTTCTTTTTTGTAACTGCTTCTTTAATTATTGGTTCTATAGATTTCCCTTGCCTATAAGTAGTTAGTATATCAGTTTCTGAAGTTGAAAATAAACAATTTTTAAGCTTTCCATTTGCAGTTAATCGAATACGGTTACACACATCACAAAAAGGATTGGTTACTGAAGAAATAATACCAAAGCTTCCTTCGTAATCTTTAATTTTATAATTTCGAGATGTAAAATTATTTTCATTCGCTAGTGGTGTTAATACATCTGAAGAATATTGTTTCTTTACCTGATTCAACAACTCTTCATAACTTACTAACTTAGATTTATTCCAACTATTACCGTCAAAAGGCATAAATTCTATAAACCGTACAGATATTTGTTTATGCTTTGTAAACTCTATAAAATCAATTATTTCTGTATCATTAAAACCTTTTAATAATACTACATTTAATTTTACATTAAAACCTTCTTGTAATAGTAATTCAATGTTATCAAAAGCTTTTTTAAATTGGTCTCGTTTAGTAATTGTATTAAATTTTTCTGGATGAAGCGTATCTAAACTTACATTAATCGTTTTTAAACTAGATGCTTTTAAAATTTCTATATGCCTATCAATTAAAATAGCATTCGTCGTTACTGTTAATTCTACAGGTAAATTAGACAATCCTTTCAATATTTCAGGAAAATCCTTTCTCAGTAATGGCTCTCCTCCTGTTAATCGGATTTTTGTTACTCCATTTTCTACAAAAAGACGTGCAATCTCTAAAACTTCCTCAGCATTCATTAACTGACTTTTTGGTGTTAAAACCACTCCACTTTCTGGCATACAATAAGTACACCGTAAATTACATTTTTCCGTTAATGAAATACGTAAGTAATTATGCTTCCTTCCAAAAGAATCTGTTAATATGTTTTGCTCTTTAGTCATTAATGACGCTCTCCTTTTAATACTTTAAAACTATGAAATAAATGCGGAAAAACAGCATCTAAACTTTCTATAACTCCTTTACTTGACCCTGGTAAAGATAATACTAAACAATTACCAATAGTTCCTACTAGGCTTCTAGACAACATTGCATATGGCATACGTTCTTGTCCGTAACGTCTTATCGTTTCCTCTGCTCCTGTTATTCTTTTATCTAATAAAGGCAATAAGGCTTCTGGTGTTGTATCTCTTGGTGATAAACCAGTACCTCCAGTTATTACTATTAAATTACACTCTTCTTTTAAACTTAAAATTTGTTTTTGAATGAGATCAAAATCATCAGGAACAATCTTTACTTCTTTTGTTGATAAATGATATCCTTCTAATTTTTCTTTAATTAACTTTCCCGATTTATCTTCTCCTACACCTTGCGATAACGTATCTGAGCAAACAATAATACCTGCTTGTAAAGAAGAAACATCATTCATTAGATATGATGACTTACCTCCTTTCTTTTGTAGTAATTTTATATTTTGAATTTCTACTCCTTTATCAATTGGTTTTAACATATCGTACATATTTAAAGCTACGATACTTGCTCCATGCATTGCCTCAACCTCTACACCAGTTTTATAAATCGTTTTTACGGTTACCTTTATAAGTATTGTTAACTCTTGTATTTCATATTCAATTCCTGTAAACTCAATAGGCATTGGATGACAGTCTGGTAATAATTCAGGTGTTTTTTTAACCCCTAATAAACCAGCAGCCTTACTCATTGAAAACACATCTCCTTTAGGTACTGTATTATTATTAATTGCATCTATAGTACTCTGCTTACTAACTTTTACAATAGCCTGAGCTGTTGCTATTCTTAATGTATTTGATTTATGAGTAATATCTACCATTTTTTAATTATGAATTGTTAATTACGAATTACGAGAATGAAATTTACCTCTAGCCTCTAACAAAACTATACATTTGTTTTCCATTGATAAGATGCATCTTCAAAAATTTCTTTTCCAAAAATTGGAACCTCTTCTTTTACTCTATTCACAATATATTCTGTTGCTTCATAAACCTGAGGTCTATGCGGCGCAGATACAAAAACAAAAAGACAAACTTCACCCACTTCTACCTTTCCTAAACTATGATAAATATGCATACATGTAAGATCATATTTTTCAAAAGTTTCTTCTCTAATGATATCTAATTTTTGATCTGCCATTTCTTGATAGCAACTAAAATCTATAGCCTTAACTGTTTTATCTTCTATTTTATCTTTTCGTACTTGCCCTAAAAAAATATTATGAGCTCCTATTTGTGTCTTAGTTTGATGCTTCGCTATTGCATTACCTATAAACGATGAAGTTATTTGTCCTTCTATAAAAACTGTTTTTTTTTTCTTCATAATACTAATACTATTCGTTTTCGATATTGTTTATTTAATTAATAAGCCGATAAGTATAATAACGATTAAAATTAATCCGAAAATAATGTACTTGTTTAACGCTTTTTTATTTTGAATAAAGTGAGTTCCTTTTCTATCTTCTTTATTTATAATATTTTCTTTTTTTGAAAAATTTACTCCCTCTTTTTTTACATCTATGTTATCATAACAATTAGGATCATCATCTAATGAATCTACAATTTCTTTAGCATGTTTTAACCCAATACTGGTTGTACTCTTAATATGTTTTATCGTCTCTAATTTACTTTTTTTTATTGATGATAATAATTCTTCCTTAGAAAAAGAGATGCTGTTAATTTTAATATTCATACTCATTTTTTATTACTTGTTTAAACAAAATCACCCTCCTGCAAAAGCAGATAAAATTGCTACTTCATCCGTATCTTTTAGTTCTAACAATTCCGATTTTGATACTAAATTTTGATTCACCGCAATTTGCATCTCACTTAAATTAATAGCATATTTTTCATTTAAAAAAGTGATTAATGATTTCACATTTTTATCTTGTAACTCAATTTCTTCAACTGTTTTCTTTGTTACATCTGCTATCTTACCAAAATAAATCACTTTCATTTCTTACTTAATTTATAATTACACTAAAAATAATTTAACCGCAGCTATTATTAATACAGTTGCTAAAACATATTTTAATGTTTTCATATTAAATTTCTGACTTCCATACATAGCTCCAAAACTTCCACCTACAATTGCAATAGGTATAAAAGACCATGCTTCTGTAGGTATATTTCCATTATTTACAGAGAAACCTACAATTCCGGCTACTGAGTTTACAAAAATAAAAAGAGCGGAAACTGCTGCTGCTTGTTTCATGTTTCCCCA
>CALISK010000215.1 GCA_938041625.1 uncultured Tenacibaculum sp.
TAGATTTCTCTTGAAGCTTTAAAAGTTCTTTAATATATGGATTTTGGTAGCTAGTTATTTTCTTCATTGTTTTGCAAAAATACTTACTTTGTATTTATTAGAAAAAATAAAGATGATATTACAAATATTTAAATAATATCAGAGTATGACTTAGTCTTTTTAGAAAAATAAAAATACCTAATAAAAAATGTTTTTATTTTTCGATACAATTATTGGGCGTTGTTATGACAGAATTAGACAAAGTAATTCCGTTTTTAGTTTCAATACACTTTATGCTTAATGGAGTTTTAGAAGGGTAGGTGGTAATATTATTATTAGAAAAAATACTATTAGGAGCATCTTTAGAAAAAGCAATACCACTGGCACCAATGTTTGCATCTATATTGTTTTTTGTTAGGTTAATATTACTACCTCCATTTATCTGAACATCTCCAAAATGATTCTCAGTAATTGTAACATAATTAGCTCCTATTAAACAGGGAGGAGCTCCGGTTTCAGAGGCTGTTTTTACGCCAGTTATAGTGTTGTTTTTGATAATAAAATTTGATTCTTCAGTTGTTGAATTCCATTCGTTAGCAATAACTAGAGCAAAGTTAGCACCTTCCAGCATTTCTATAGTATTGTTATTTATGTTTACATTTTTCATGGTATTTATAGTTCGTATACCTACATTACTTGCTTTTAGGATGTTTTTTTCTATAATAGCGTTTGAGGTACCTTTAGTTTTATCTGTGGCACCAGGACCTATATCTATTGCTGTAGCTCCTTGTAATGTGTTGTTTTTAACAATAACACCATTGCCAGCAACAATTAATGCTGTTTTATCTGTAATTATGGTGTTTTCATAGATTTCGTTACCAAAAACAAAGTCGGTACGATCAAAATTATCGGTACTTCCTGCGGTAATAGATCCTTGAGTAATTTTATTTCTTCTTATAATAACACCATCTGTGGTAGTAAAGGAAACACTCGTATTTATCATTTCATTATCTTCAACAATTATAGGACCGTTACCATGAGATAATTGAAAGCCTCCTGCATTAGGGTTGCCAACTATATCATTTACTATTTGTTTATTATTTCTAATGTATACATGACTCACTCTTTCATATTCGATTAGTTCATTGGTGTTGGTGTCTCTAAAACGAGAAGGTTCTAGATTTATATTAGAAGAAGGAGCGGTAGCTTTAGATGTTTGAGTATCAATACCGCCATCAATAAACTCATTGTTTTCTATATAAATTTCTTCACCACTTGTAATTACTAAGTTGGTTCTTCTTGCTCTTTTAAAAGTGTTGTTTTTTAAAACAATGTTTTCTGATTTTATATGATTGGTGTCAAAATAATGATAAATACCACTAATATTTACTCCATCTCCTGTAGGATCGTTAAAAGTTACTCCATCAATAGTAATGTTTTGGCCCCCTTTAATTTCCATAGTATGTCCCCATTCGTGAGTAGGACCAGTAGCTCCATCAGAATCTACAAAATTAGAATTGTAGTTATGAGTATCTCTATCTCCATGTAAGTTTCCTCCAGATATTATTATGTTTCTAGCGTCATAAATAGCTAGTAAAGTAGGTCTGAAGTGACCATTGGGTTGCATACGAATATGCGTGTTATCTGTCATAGATAAATGAAAATCGGAAGGAATATTAATAGCGTGTATTGCAGGTACACCATCAATAAGAAATCCATCTACTTTAAAAAAAGCATCCATTTTATTTATTGAAAATTTAGAAGCGCCTAAGTCTTTGATGTAAAGTATGTTTTTTTCTAAGATATCTCGATTTTTTCTAGCAATTTCATTATTCACTCTTCCTTCAATAATATCCCATTTATTCGGAATGAATTCAAATTCATTTTTGCTAAGTTTTACATCACCTTTTGTAATTAGTGAAGCATTTAGAAGTTCTCCGTCAATTATACCTTTTTCTAAAAAATTTAAGATACCATTTTTAATTTCTCCTTTATCAAAAATAAATGTTACGTTTTTTGGAATATTAATTTCTTTTTTTTCTAAATCTAATACACAATTTATGATTAGTTTTTGACCTTCTTTAATATTTGATAAATTGAAATCACATGGGGTAGTAGCTGTATTAACAGGTTCTTCAGAAATTGGTTCTTCTTCAATGATTGAGCTGGCAATGGTATCTTTACTACATGAGTTTAGTAAGACTAGAAAGAATATTAAAAGTGAGGCTTTTACAACGTTTTTCATTTTAGGGATTGTATTTAGTTAATTACAAGAATTATTTTCAATATCTATATTGATACCGTCAGAAGTATTTATTTTAATACATTCTAAATTTCTACCAGTAACTTTAATAATATTATTTTTTATTGATAGGTTTTTACAACCTAAATCTAATCGAATACCGTTTGCTACAGTAGAATTAATCGTGTTATTAGAAATTTTTGAGTTTTCAACATTTATGAATCTAGCTCCTCCTTCATTTATATTGTTTTTAAATAGTTCAAAACCATGAGTGTCACTAAAAGTAGAAGTGTTTGTAGAATTAAGGTTGTTATATGAGATAACTAGTTTTAAGCTTTCTTGACCTGCCAGGTGATTTGTGTTTACAAATTTTAAAGGAGTTCTAGTAACTTCAATGGTATTCCCTTTATTTTCACCTCCAATAATCACATTATCCATATATTCTAAAGTAGGATGACTTACAATACCATCACTATTGGCTAAATTACTTTTTATAGTATTACTATATATTTTTGCATTTCTTATCGTTGCTACTCTAATTCCTGTTTTACAATTTAATAATTGGTTATTATAGGTTTCTAAATCTTTATTTGTAACGGTAATTCCAATAGAATAATCTTTAATAATATTACCATAAACCTTTCCTCCAAAATTTGTGTCGTATAAATCATCTCTACCAGCCACTATAGCGGTACCATTGTTTTTGTCTCTATCTTGAGTAGCAGTAATTTCATTATTTCTAATAATAGTGCCTATAGAAGTAGAATAAGAAATTGAACTTTCAAATTTGTTTTCCTCAATAGTCACTCTATCACCGGTATGAACTGTAACAGCACCTATACGACTTCCTTTTTCAGTATTATTTTTTATAGTAATATCTTCTGCAATTTCTGAAATACCTCGAGGGTTTCTATGCCTTACAGCTTCTACATCTATAGCAAAACCAGGAGCAATTCCTTGAGATTTTTCTGTATGAATACTGGCATTTATAAATTCATTGTTTTCAATAATAATATTACGTCCGTCTGTTATAGATATGTGATTTCTTCTGCTACGTATCATTGTGTTTTTGGTAATTAAAATATTATCACAATACGCATAATGCGGATCGAAAGAATGTCCATTAGCATGAATATCTATAGCATCACCAGTTGCATCTATAAATTTGATGTTTTTAAATACAGAATTTTTAGTTCCAGTAATTCTTAAAAGATGCCCCCATTCATGTGTACTATTAATAGTTGTGTAATCATGTTCGTCTCTATCTCCATGTAACACACCACCATCTATAGTAATGTTATTAGCTCTAAATGTGGCTAACAATGTAGGTCTAATTGCTCCATTAGGTTGCATTCTTAAATGTGTATTGTCGGTCATTTTTAAGGTAAAGTCAGATTTAGGTAAAGTAATAGCACTAAGAGCAGGAAATTGAGTAGGGTTTGTTTGAGATTCATCCACATTAAAATAAGCATCCATTTTATTAATTTTAAAGACCGTACCTCCTAAATCTTTGATTTTTTGCATGGTTGTTACAAATAAATCTCTATTTTCTCGTGAAATTTTATCATTTGTTATTCCCTCTGTAATATTCCATTTGGTTGGTATAAATTCAAATTCATTGTTAATAAGCTCTGCATTACCTTCAATATTAAGAGAATAGTTTAAAAGTCTTCCATCAATCTTACCGTTGTCAAGAAAATTTAAAGTTCCGTTTATAATATCTCCATTGTTAAAAGAAAGTGTTACGTTTTTAGGTAATGTAACAGTTCTTCCTTCTAAATCTAAAATACAATTGATAACAACTTTTTCATCTTCTTTAATGTTAGATAAATCAAAATTACAAGGAGTTTTAATTATGTTTATAGGAGACTCTTCATTAATAATAGGGCCTTCTAACTTTGTGTCTTTGCTACAAGAAGTAATATGTAGTATAGAAAATAAGAGTATAATAAGAATATGCTTTTTCATTTTTATCATTTAAAACAGTAATCTATTCTGTACTTTTTTCAAAAAAAAAC
>CALISK010000216.1 GCA_938041625.1 uncultured Tenacibaculum sp.
ACCTCATTTTAATATCTTCTTCTGTTTGTACAGGAAAAGCATACCCAAAAAACTTACTATTTCTATCTTTAAACAGTGTTTCTTCTGAAGGTTTTGTTATCGTTTTATAAACATCTTCAATCATATTCATTATTTTCTGACCGCACAAAGTATGGTATTCGTTTCTTATCTGAAAATTATTATAATAAAAAAGTGTAATCTATAAATTATAGATTACACTTTAAAGAACTTATGAAGTATAAAATTTATTCTTTTATTAAAATTTGAGTTTTATCATTATTTTCAAATTTCACAAAATAATGCCCAACAGGAATATCTTCTAATAAAATTTCTTTAGAAAAACCAGATTTTATTTCCTTATTCCCTTGAAGCAAAATCCATTTAACTGGTTTACCTTTATTTAAATACACTATATTTTTACTAGGGTTTGGATATATCAATTTACTTTCAACAACTAATGATTTTTCATTATCTACTGAAGAATTCAATCCTTTATCTATTGACTTATTAGACGTTGATCGGTTATTCTTTTTAACACCAAATTGTTTTCCTGTAAAAAAAACTTCATTTTCATTTCCTGAAATTTGAATATTATTAAAAACTACAACTTGATTTTTAACAGAAGTTACCCTTATATTTATTGGAGAAACCTTAACACCTGATGTTTCTAAAAAGAAATTATAAGGTTGTCTTTTCATGGCTACCCATTTACGTGTATTTTTAGAAAAATACTCTACTTTTTTAACAGCATTCTTTATGTCAAAAAACTGTATACCTGTCCAATAAACTGAAGATCCACTTTTAAATCTATACTTCATTTTTTGTTGTTTATTAGGATTCTCTACAAACCTCCATTTTATAGCCTCAGCTCCATTTATTGGATTTCCAATTTTAGCAAATGCTTCTTGTGTTAAATCTAAATGCACCGGTAAATTCACTTTTTTACCTCTCACATTTACGGCTACTTTCTTTTTAGGACATTCTGGGCAACGATCTACAACCTGCAAAACAACTTTTCCTTTAGGTCCAACTACTTCAACATAAGCCCCACAAGCATTCGAATTTTTATAATCCACATCGTTAATAGCACAATGCATTTTATCTCCTTTTTTTACCAAAATTGAACAGTTCCCTCCTGCTCCTCCGTCTACTCCTCCATAAAAAGTAGCAGCCCCTCCTGTTCTATATTGAGATTGAACAAAATGACTACAAAATGAAATTAATATTACCAATATTGATGTTCTCATATTTATCGATTTATTAAATTGAAAGAAGTATTTTTATTACTTCTCTCTAAATTTGATTTACTATTATTTTTTTAAAAACTTTTTGAATGAACGTCCATTCACTTGGATAAAAAATGTTCCTTTTGACTTTAATTTTGAAACATCTATAATTGCATTGTCTTCAGATTTAATTTTCTGTTTAATCACAACTTGACCATTTAAATTTATAATAGTAATTTCATCATTCGCATGAACTCCTGCTACCGTTATTTTAGCTATTGCAGGGTTAGGGTATAAGTTTACTTTAATCTTATTATCATTCAGTTCTTCTACTACAGAACTACCAGCTACTTGACTACTTCTGCTTGCACTACATTTAGCTATACCTCCAACTCCAGAAGCAACACTATTTGCACATAAATTAAGAACCTTCACTTTTCTTCCTGCAAATGTTCTATCTGCATACCATGAAGCAACACCTGGATTAGTTAATCTTGATCTGTTTTTAGATACTTTGGTTAACTTATTCAAATCTTGACTACTTAATCCTTTTATATATTGATGATTATTTGCACCATTAAAAAGTCGAGTTACACTACCATAACGTGTGCTAACTTGCTCTATACTTGTGTTTTTGTTAGTTCTTAAAAACAATGACTTATTTAAACTAACTTTAGATGTAATATTAGAAGACCAATACATAATATCTGATGCTTTAGCATTATTAATATTTGGTTCATTATTATAAAAAATAGATTCACTAATTACACCTTTTTGGAATACATCTTGAAGAAATAAAGCAGAGCGAGTTATATCTACTGCATTACCAAAACCTCCTACATATTTTGTGTTAGCAAACACATTCTTTTGAAAATCAAAATTATTAATCATTCTAATATTCGCCTGCCCTACTGTATTATTATCAAAGGTTGTATTCGTCATTTTCATAGTTCCTCCTTTAAATGAACCACTAGCTCCTCCTGCATGAAAAACAAGACATGATAAAAAACCTGGTTTATCTAACTGAACACCTGTTGCAATATTACTATTTCTGAAATTATGGAATTTATTATCCATAAAAACACAACCATCAATAATTAAACTATTTCCTTTAGGAAACAGTTTTAAATCTTCTCTACCATTTACTTTTAATGGACGACTAAAAACCTCTATCGTAGAAACTTTAGTATTGGCTTCATTACCTTTAAAAATAGATTTATAAATTTCAATAGATTCTATAGTTCTATCTACACGTATAGCTCCTGCTCCTTCTACTACTTTCATATACGCAGAAGAACCTGATCTTTTATCGATG
>CALISK010000217.1 GCA_938041625.1 uncultured Tenacibaculum sp.
TTATGATAACGGAAGGTACTGCACCTTTCCACATGCCATTGAATTACTGAATAAAAAGTATGCCGATGTGTTTACTATTTTGAGAAGTTATACGGAATTAGAAAATTACCTTTCTCCATTTATTGATGCTTGGGAAGGTGGCGCGCAAGACCAATTACAAGGACAGATTGCAAGTGCTAAAATTCCATTATCAAGAATGATAAGCCCTGCATTATATTGGGTAATGACAGGAGATGATTTTTCGTTGGATATTAATAATCCCGAAGCTCCAAAAATCTTATGTGTAGGGAATAACCCCGATCGTCAAAATATTTATTCAGCAGCTTTGGGTTTGTATAATAGTAGAATTGTAAAGCTGATTAATAAAAAAGGGCAATTAAAATCTTCAGTAATTATTGATGAGCTGCCTACTATTTATTTTAGAGGACTAGATAATTTAATTGCTACTGCTCGTAGTAATAAGGTAGCGGTTTGTTTAGGTTTTCAAGATTATTCGCAACTTACTCGTGATTATGGAGACAAAGAAAGTAAGGTAATTCAAAATACGGTAGGTAATATTTTTAGCGGTCAGGTAGTAGGCAATACAGCTAAAAGCCTATCAGAACGTTTTGGTAAAGTGTTACAAAAACGACAATCTATGACCATTAACAGGCAAGATAAATCGACTTCTATTTCTACACAACTAGATAGTTTAATTCCGCCAAGTAAAATATCTAACCTTACACAAGGTATGTTTGTAGGTTCTGTTTCCGATAATTTTGACCAGCGTATTGAGCAAAAGATTTTTCATTCAGAAATTGTAGTAGATGTAGATAAGGTGACCGAAGAAACGAAACAATACAAACCCATTCCTGAAATTATTTCCTTTTTAGATCAAAACGGAAACGATACTATGGAAGATCAGATAAATGATAACTATCGACAAATTAAAGCAGATGTAGAAAATATCATTCTATTAGAAATGGAACGCATAGAGAATGATCCTAGTTTGGAGCATTTGATTAAAAAGTAGGGTGAAATAGTTTTGGTGTAGGTTTACTATGGTTTAATAATTTAATTTTCATAAAATTATTAAACGTATATATGTAGCGTTATTACTGATGATTTTAATATAAATCAAGTGTGTTTTTTCTTTAAAAGCAGATAAATATCTTCCTCTAAGGGTTTTGTGTACAAATGTTTTCTTTTCATCAAAGTATATTTGTAGCATCAATTAACCTCTTAATAAGCTACATTTTGTAGTATGAAAAATGAAAGTATTTGTAACAGACGACCACGATGCCGTTGTTGAAGGTTTTAAAGTTCTAATTAAATCTTATGGATTTGAAATGGTAGGTTTTTCTAAAACTGGTCAAGGATTAATCAACTGGTTAAAAGTAAATACTTGCGATATAGTTATTTTGGATTTATCATTACCCGATATGTCGGGGATTGAAGTTTTAAAGAAATTGTCAGGCAAAGAAATTCCAAAATTTATTATAGTCTCAGGAACAAGTGATAAAGAACTAATAAAGCAATCAATAATTCTTGGAGCTAAAGGTTTTGTTTGTAAAGATGAGGTTCATTTAGTTTTAAGAGAGAGTTTAGAAAAAATATATAGAGGAAGAAAGTATTTTTCACATTCTGTAATGGATACGCTTATATCTAAACAGTTAGAGGAAGAAAAAATAGTAACTATGGAGAGTATGCTTTCTCCTAAAGAAGTTCAAACATTACGATTAATGATGAATGATTTTCAGGCTCACCAAATTTGTGAAGAAATGAATATCACAAAAGGAACATTAGGAAAAGTGTATCAAAGGATTAGAAATAAACTAGATGTTAAGAAAAATATAGGGTTCATAATACTAGCTATTAAGCATAAATTTAAGCAATAATTAGATGGAATTTCTAATGATATAGATGTCGTATATTTAGTGATTAATCCAAATCACAATATCATGAAAAATCTATTTAAATTTTTACCCATAGCAGTAGTGTTAGTAAGCCTTGTTTCTTGTACAAATAATAATGAAAAATTAATAACAGAAAATGAGACGATTATTCAAGACGATCAATTCTCAATTGATAAAAGAGATGTCAATGCCCCAGACTCAGGAACAACAGTTCCAGACTTGGAAGAAGAGTAGAAATATATTCGTATACATAATTTTAGGACTGTTTATAACCTCTATGTTTTTCGCTTTTGAATTTTTTGAAAAAGAAAGCAAGTGGACTGTTATAAGTAAAAATCAAGCAATTTTAGACAAAAAAGAAAATTCTAAAGAGCTAAATAAAATTAAAGATTATGTAAAAGAAAATAACCCTGAAATGTTCGCCCAGTATATCAAAATCAATAATAAATTAAAAAACTCTAAGAAGGAATACAATGAAGCTGTAAAAAATGATAAGTTTCTTGGATTCAATAGTTTTAAGATATTTGCATATCAGTTTTTCCCAACACTTCTTTTCTTTTTTTATGTAATTTATCACTTTTATGTTAACATAAAAAGAAGAAAGAATAATATTGGAGCTAAATTAATACACTTTGTTTTTATGCTGTTTTCAATTGTTAAATTGTATTGGATTTTTCAAAGTTCTTTTGATTTAAGTAAATCTGAATATTATCTATATTCACTAATTTCAACTATTGCTATATCATATGCAGTATGGTTGTTTCATTTAAAAGAGCTAAATTGGTATAAACGAGTTAAAAACAAATTAATTAAAGTCTCTGTCTATAGTCTACATTATGTAGAGGAAAACAAAAAAGAAAAAATGGCTCAAATAATAGAGGAACCCATTTAAGTAAAGTTATCTAAAAAGAAACTAAGACGCTTTTTTTGTTTAAAAATATAAATGAAGAACATCAATAAAGATTGTAGTTATTGATGAATGATCCCACCTATTTATTTTCGAAAGTACAATAATTTAATGTTTATAGATTAGTATGGTTTTACCTTACTTAAAGTAAGGTAAAACCATACCTATTTAAAATAGGATTAAAATAATTTTGACAATTAAAATAACACCTGTTTTTATTTAAAACTTTTCTTTTCCAAATTACAAGTTAGGTTTTAAAACTAAAGATTCACCAAAAACAGGCATATATATAATTAACTAAAAATAAAATTCAAATGAAAAATTTTCGTTTGCTATGGATTGCATTATGCGTATCCATATCGATTGCTCATGCACAAGAAACAGATTGCGATTTTAATTTTCGCGAAGCACTTTTTTACTTAAAAG
>CALISK010000218.1 GCA_938041625.1 uncultured Tenacibaculum sp.
TTTCTAGTTTTGAAAAAAACTTAATCATGAAATTTAGAACATTCAAAACTATAAAACAGGAAAAAGAATTCTTTTTAACAGTACGAAAAAGAGTTCACAAAAAACTTAACAATCACAACTTCAAATATGGCGGACTTTCTTTTTGGGTTAAAGGTCTTTTTTGGTCTCTAATTACTTATAGTTCTTATTTTATTTTATTTCAAACAAAAAGTTATTCTCTATTTTGGTTCTCTTTTCTTATTTTTCAAATTACGGGACTTTTAATTGGGTTTAGTTTTGGTCATGATGCATCACACAACACTGCTCTTAAAAATAAAAAAGCCAATCATATTTTACATTTTTTTAGTTTTTTAACTATAGGAATTGATCCTTTGTTATGGGGATTAAGACATATTCGCTCGCATCATTTATATGCAAATGTAGAAGGAAGTGATATTGATATTGATAAAAATCCATTCTTAAGGCTTGCTCCATCCCATCCTTGGACTAAAAAACATCAATATCAACATTTATATGCTCCGTTTGTATATATGCTTGCTTTATTACATTCTGTTTTTATGGGAGATTGGATTTATCTTTTTTCTAAAGAATATGAATGGATGCGTAATGGTGTTTCAAAAAAGCAACTTATGATTAGATACTTTTTATTTAAAATTACTTATTTTTCTCTAGTTCTTGTTTTACCTATCCTACTTTCTCGTTTTTCAATAGGTTATGTAATAACAACCTACATAACTACCTCCGCCTTCACCTCTTTATTATTTGTGGTGATGTTGGTAGGTACTCATTTCTTTTACGAAGCAGAATATTACCAACCACAAAACAATGAGTTAGAATCTTCTTGGGCGGTACATCAATTAAAAACAAGTTGCGATTGGAATCCTAATAATAAATTTGCTCGCTTCTTAAGTGGTGGTTCAAACTGTCATGCGGCACATCATCTATTTCCTAATATATGTCATACAAATTATGACAAAATAAATAGTATTATAGAAGAAACTACTACTGAATTCGGTTTTCCTTATCATAAAAAAACATTATTTGAAATGATGGTTTCTCATTTTAAACATTTGAAAAAAATGGGAGAAAACAAAACAAATCTAAAAAGCCTTTCGTAAAACCTATCATTAATATTTTAAATTATGGCAAAGCAAACAATTATTACCCTTTTACTTCTATCCATATTTTTTGTTGGTAAAATAAATAGTTATAGTCAAAATACCCCTCAGATTACAAAAAAAATTATTGGAACATTTCAAACTACTGACACCCAAATTAATGGTTTTTCATTTGGATTGTATTCAGGTATGGATAATTACAGAGACGTTACTACAAATGGCCTTAGATTAGAAATACCTGGAATTGGTATGATCTCTTTTATAGGGAACGGGTTTCCAAATAGAACAAAACCTTTTAATTTAACAAACTATGCATACAGTGAAATAATTAATGGATTAAATTTATCTTCTGGTTCCTGGTGTGACTGCAATTACAATGGAGTTACTATTGGATTGGTTGGACAATATGGTACGTTAGGTAATGGAATTTCTTTAGCGGGAGGCTGGAATGTAATTGATAAACAAAATGGTCTTCAAGCTTCTTTTATTGCTAATAGCTCATATTATTTTAAAGGGGTACAGATTTCGTTTAACAACTATGCACATAATGGAGTTGGACTACAAATTGGGGTTTTTAATACTTCTAAAAATTTTAAAGGCATACAATTAGGACTATGGAATGTAAATCAAAAAAGAAAATTGCCCCTAATTAATTGGAACTTTTAACTTATGTAAAAATTGTTGGTCTCTCACTTTAAACATTAAAAAATGAAAAATAATCAAATAGCACAAGGATTTAAAAACTTATTAATCAATTTTTAAATTATGCTTAAACAAATAATAACTATCCTTATATTTATTTCTGCTTTTTTTATTGGTAAAATAAATGTTCATAGCCAAAATGATAAAACAAGTAATTTCATCACTTTTTATCCATCAAAAACAACTAAAACAAATGGATTAGGAATAAGTTACTGGTACAACACAGCAAATGAAAAACATCAAATTAATGGTGTTCGTATAGGTATAAATCCCCTTGGACTATTCTCTCCTTTTTTAACAATAATTCATGCATCTGATTTTTATAACTCTAATTATGATTATGATTATGATTATAACGATTTTGACTTAAGTAATATAAATGTTGTTAATGGAATCGATTTGAGTTTAATTAATTTTGAAAAAACAAAAATAAATGGTTTGGAAATAAATATTACTGGCGGTTTTAAAACTGTCGTAAATGGAATTTCTATAGGAACTGCCAACAAGCATTATCAATTTAATGGACTTGAAATAAGCATTCTTGGTAATAAAAGTAAAAAATGTAGAGGCATTCAAATCGGATTGGTTAATAAATGTTCTAATTTAAAAGGGTTGCAAATTGGTTTATGGAATGTTAATCAAACAAAAAGTTTACCTCTAATAAATTGGGTTTTATAAAAACTATACTTATGAAAAAAACAGCAACTTCTATTCTATTGATGGGTATCATATAACTAGTGAAACATTAAACTACAATTTTGATAAAAAGTTAAAAAAAGTATATAAAAAATATAACACAAAAAGGAAGAGTATTAAAATACCTGACGATTCATTAGCGTACAAAAACTATTATACTTATGAAGATATTCAGGTTACAGATAACTTTACTCAAAAATACTCTCATTATTTTATAAAAAATAAAGAAAAGAAAACAACCGTTATTACTTTTAGTTTTTTTAATAAAAGAGACAAAGAATTTGAAAGAGCTTTTATTAATACTGTTTTTGAAAAAAAAATACCTAAAAAATGTTTTTCCTCAATTGAATTTAACATGACAGATTTTGCTGGTAGATTTATAAAATTAGACAGCAAATGTGTATGGAGAAATGTAAATAACATTCAATGTCCTTATTATGGTCAAATGAATTGGTCTATACATAAAAACTTAAAGAGTGCTGAAAATTATATTCGTTCTCAGTTTGAAATAACAAAGTTTAAAAAAGGAAATAAAGTAATTTCTGAAGAACTTGTTGCTATTGAATTTGAAGGAACTAAAACAAAAGCAAAAAAAGTAATTCTCGATATAAAAGGAATAAATTCTTTATTAATAGGTTTGAGCGGAGGAAAAACATTAACCATATATTATGTTTCTTGTAAAGTTAGAAGTAATTACATAGCCTGTGTATTAAGTTTTTGGAATAATGATGTTATAACACAAAATGGAATTTCTCCTTTATTAGAACAAGTAATGAAAATACAGACTATTCGTAAATAAAATTCTTAGTTTACAAAAAATTAATATACTTTTAAAGGCGTTATTTTAATAACGCCTTTATTTATAATAAGTACATCTTTTGAACAAAAAAAAACTTCATATTCTTTTTTTATGTGGCTGGTACCCTTCTAGAGTTTTGCCTAACAATGGTGATTTTATTCAACGCCATGCCGAAGCTGTTAGTCTATTACATGATATTTCTATACTACACATTATTTCAGATGCTTCTTTAAAAAAGAATATTGAAATTATAACTCAAAAGACGAATAAAACTCAAACACACATCGCTTATATAAAACCGAGTAAAAACCCAATTATAAAAACATATTGGTTCTTAAAAGCTTTTTTTATTTTAATAAATAAGATAGAAAAATTTGATATTGTTCACTTAAATAAATTATATCCATTTGGTATTCTTGCCTTGTTCTTAAAATGGTTTTATAAAAAGTCATTTATTATTTCAGAACATTGGACTGCCTATCATCAACCACAAGCTAAAAACATTTCTAAAATTGAAATTTTCTTATCTAAACGTATTACGAAGAATGCTAGTTTCATTTGTCCAGTTTCCAAAGATTTACAAAAATCGATGACTCATTTAGGTTTTAATGGAAATTATACTATTGTTCCAAATGTAGTAGATACTAACTTATTTCTTCCTTCAAAAAATGAGAATCAAAAATTTACAATACTACACATTTCTAATATGTTAGATTCTCATAAAAATGTATCAGGAATTATTAAAACTTTCTCGAAATTTAAAAATAAAACACCTAATTCTGAATTAATTTTAATTGGTGAAAATTCAAAAAAATATAAACCATTAGCAGTCTCTTTACAAATCTCTAATTCGATACAATTTATAGACCATATACCACATTATAAAGTTATTGAATATTTACAAAAAGTAACTGTGTTTGCTCTATTTAGTAATTATGAAAACTTACCTTGTGTTATTTTAGAAAGTTTTTCTTGTGGTATACCTGTAATTAGCACTAATGTTGGTGGTGTTTCAGAGTTTTTCCCAAAAGATTTCGGATATTTAATTACACCAAATAATGAAAATGAATTCTTAGAAAAATTGTTGACTCTTTATAAAAATCCTATTCAAATTAAAACAAAAATGCATACCTATGCTAAAACAAATTTCAGTTATAATAAAATTGGAAATACTTTTTCTAACCTTTATCTAAAAACACTGAATTGAAAGGACTAAAAAATTACTTATCTGATTTTATAGATAGAGCTGGTGGTTTTATTTTTTTTTCCACCGTTATCTCAAGATTACTGTCTTTTCTCGCCTCATGGGTTGCGCTACAATTAATACCTAATAAAGAATTAGGTATTGTTTTATTTTCTTGGAACATCATTACTTTTTTAACTCCCTTAGTAGGTTTAGGTTTACATCAAAGTTATATCCGATATGGAGCTATGACTGTTTCTGAAAAAGAAAAAAAAGCGCTCTTAAAATATGTTATTAAAAAAGGAAGTTTAGTTTCATTAGGTATTACTTTTGTTGTAAGTATCTTTAGTTTCTTTTTCAATTTCAATATTGAAAAAACAGGATATTATTTAATCTATTTTTCTTTTATTTTTTTGCCTCTTTTTTTGTTTGAAATTTTAAAAGTTAAATACCGCTTATTTCATCAAAATAAAAAACATGCCTTTTTAGAGATTATTTATAATATCATTTTAGTGTTACTCATAACTGTATTGAGCTGTTTTTTACAAGAGATGGGATATATTATAGCTTTAATTACTGCTCCTACGCTGTCTATATTATTATTTATAAAAGAGTTAAAGACAACTAAAAAAGAATATAAAAAACCTACTTTTATTAATCTCGAATTCTGGAAATATGGAATTTTTGGAAGCTTATCTAATGTAGCTACCATGCTTCTTTTTGCTATTGATATTTTATTAATAGGGAATTTATTAAAGGATGCAGAGCAAATTACGGTGTATAAATATGTATCTTTAATTCCCTTTAGTATGTTATTTTTACCTAGAGTTTTTATAACTACAGATTTTGTTTCTTTTACAGAAAAAATAGCAGATCAAAAATTTATTAAAAATTATATAAAAAACTACCTTATACTGTTTTCTTTAATCAGCTTTTTATTTGTTACTATATCTTATCTTTTTAGTAAACAATTACTTTCTTTTTTCGACATTTCTTTTATCCATTACACTGATAGTTTTATGATACTATCTATAGGTATTTGTGGAGTTTTAATTCTTAGAGGTTTATTTGGTAATTTACTTTCTTCTATTGGAGCTATTAAAGCGAACTTTTATATAACTGCATTTGCTTTAATTATAAATTACATTGCCAATTCAAAACTGATTCCTTTGTATGGCATTACAGGAGCTGCCATTACATCTGCACTCTTAATGTGGTTTACTGGAATATTGTCTATGATTTTATTTTTCTTGAAGTATAATAAAAACAACACTAAACATCTTTAATCTAACCCTTAAACAAACGCATTAACCAAGGCAGTTTATTATAATGTAATTCTATATAATGCTCATTTTCTGCTCCAAAACTTTGATAATATTTAGCTATATTTTTCATTGAAGATCCACCAAAATTAAAAACATCAAAATTTCGTTCATATTTAAAAATAGCCCTATCATTCATGAAAGTATTTCCCCCATTATCTCTATTTTTAAAGTTAGAAGAGCAAACCAATTCTATAACTTTATTAGTCTCTTTTAGAAAAAATGCTCCAGAAATTAATTTATTCTCTTTATCATATATCGTTAATAATTCTCCTTTTTTCTTTTCTAAACAAACATTCATTAACTTATAAAGTCTTAAATAATCTTCATCTTTTAATTTCCGAACTCTTTTCCCTACATTTTCTTTAAATAAATCGATTAACTTTTTAGGATTATCATTCCATTTTTCTGTTAAATCTAATTTATTTGCTTTCTTTAATTCTCTTTTTCTATTTCTATTATAAACAGTAGCTAAACTTTCATAATTACTCTGTAATCTAATAAATTGTAATTGCTTTTGCTTTTGAAATGCATGAAACATACTAAATAAGTTTTTAGAATTCATACGTAAGTTTACATATTTAAATTCACTGAATAACTCTATTAAAAACTCGTTTTCATCTTCAGCTTCTTTTGAAAAAAGGCCTAATTGAATTACCCAAAATGGATGATACACATATTTTATAAAAAACTTTTTTCGCCAAGGAACTGGCATTACAGCTTCATAATCATTTAATACAAAAACACTCCAATTATCTGCAACAACATCTAAATACCAAGAAAAACCAAATACACTAGACTGTATCGATGCTTGTATACAAGCATTATATTTCTCTACATCTAATTCTTTTCTACTTATTAAACGTATCATTTATTTAGAAGCTATTTTTAACATCGATTCATATACCCTACCCCATCCTTTCCATCGTAAGTATCCACTTAAGCTTTCATTATGAAACAACGTAATAAAAGTACCATTTACTCGTTTTACTTCATTTTTAAGATCACTTATTTTCCCTAAAGATTGTTTTGGAGTTAACTTCATGTAATCATTTAAGGTAGTATCCATTAATGCGAAAGGAAAAAGTTTTAAGGGAGTTTGAATTTCAAAATCTAAATCATAAAAATAAAAAGGAGTACAGGTACTTGCTCTAAAACCAACGTGACTTGCATATCCCATAGAATAATCTTCCTTTATTTCTAAATCAATTAATTTCTGAAAAGTATCTGGTAATAAAAAGCGTAAATAATGCTGGCGAGATCTAAAAATAGGCATATTCGTTATTCCTTCTAACCGTTCTTTTTCTGTTTTTAATTTTTCAAAATCATGCATCGTATAATAAGAAGGGTGTAAACCTACTCTTGCATAATCTACCATATCTTTAATCAACAATTTAAATTTTTCTTTAGAAGCAGAAACATTCGTGTCGTATGTTGTATAATCTCCTATTAAGAAAAAAAACAATGTTCGTACATTATATTTTTCCTTCAACTTTATAAGGTCTTCAAAAGTATTAAAAGGATCCTTTTTTATATTAAATCGAACAGTAATCCTATCTATAGCATGCCTAACATTTAATTTATAAAGGTCTTTAAAAAAACCTCCAACAGCTCTAACCGTACTCTTATATTTATGTGCATATGCGTTATCTACATCTATCGTTGAAATAAATTGATATTTCCTTTCTTTATAATCGTAATCAGGAAATTTTTCTTTTAATTTATCTAATAACTTAAAAGCCCATATATCTATTACTGGTTTCTCTAAAAAATCGTGTTGAAAAGCTAAACTTTCTGTTGCAGAAAAACGTTCATATTTATCTTTTATATGCGGTAAATACTCTTCATATCGTGTAATTAAATAAAAACTTGCCGAAAAAATGTCGAAAGGTATTGTTGCTTTTTTACCTTGATAAAAAAAACAAGGAACTCCGTCCCATTTAGAAATTATAATATCTAAATCATTTATCCCTTGTTGAAACAATAAGTTTGTACTTTTTATAAAAAATTCATTCCCTAAAGGTACCTTAGTATATGATAATTTGGGGCCATTATAAGCAACAAAATCTTCTACTTTAGATGTAAAATCAATCTCTATTAAAAGTATTCTTGTAAAAACATGCTTAAATGCATATCGTACTCTTGGTGTTATTTTATGTGTATAAATGAGTATCAATACTCTTGGTTTTTATTTACAAAACTCCTTCGTCTGCAAAGCTAAAATAAGTTTTTTCCGTTATAATAAGATGATCTAAAACTTTTATATCTAAAGAATTTCCAGCTACTTTTATTTTTTGAGTCAATTGTTTATCAGATAAACTAGGTGTTATTTTTCCTGAAGGATGGTTATGAAATAAAATAATTGCTACTGCCGATAATTCTAAAGCTCTTTTAAAAATTAGTCTAACATCTACCAATGTACTATTTAAACCTCCTTTACTTATTTGTTTTTTTGATAAAACCGTATTGGCATTATTTAAATATCCCACCCAAAACTCTTCATGCTCTAAATCTCCTAAAACAGGTTGCATCATTAAAAAAGCATTCTTAGAAGAACTTATTTTTAATTCATTTAAACTTTTTTCAAAATGCCTTCTCTTTCCTAATTCCAATGCAGTTATAATTGAAATTGATTTTGCTTCTCCTATCCCTTTAAAATTCATTAACTCTTCTACTGAAAGTTTAGATAGTTGTTGTAAATTGTAATCAACAGATTGAAGTATTCTTTTAGATAGGTCTATTGCACTTTCTTCTCTATTTCCAGAACTTATTAAAATTGCTATTAGTTCAGTATCAGATAATACATTTTTTCCTTTAAGCAACAGTTTTTCTCTAGGCCTATCGTCTAAAGCCCATGCTTTTATACTTAACTTTTTCATTTCTTTTTAGAAACAAATATAACAGAGTTGTTTTAATAAAAAGAATGCTAAAGAATGAAACTACTATCTCGCAACTCTCCAAAAAACAATAACACACTAAAAAACAGTAAATTAAATAAAAAATTCTTTTATTTAATTATTTCAATATTATCTCTATATTCATTTAACGTAACTAAAATTTTAAGTTTTTTACATTAAATAATGTATCTTTGTAGCCTATCCTTTAATTTTTAATATGAAAATTATTATAGCCGGAGCTGGTGACGTCGGTTTTCATCTGGCTAAATTACTTTCTTACGAATCTCAAGATA
>CALISK010000219.1 GCA_938041625.1 uncultured Tenacibaculum sp.
GTCATTTTTATTATTTCTGCTATAAGCGTATCATCTACAAAAGGTTTATTTTTACCATATTTATTAGATAATTCTTTCATTAAAGATAAAATACCTCTTGTACCATTACTTTCCTCTCTCATTAAAATATCAATACACATACCTATCAAAGCTCCTTTTTGGTACACATTAATATATTGATCATGGTATTCTTTTTCAAGAATATTTTCACTCATTTTAGTAAAACTCATAGCATCATTCATTTTAGCTGCGCTATTAATTTTATCCATAATTTTAGCATAAAATTCATCCTCTTTAACTAATCCTTTATTTACTTGAAATAAGGTAGCAAAGTATTCTGTTACTCCTTCATACATCCACAAATGTTTTGAAAAGGTAGGTGCATTGTAATCAAAATAATGAACATCTTCTGAATGAACACTAAGAGGAGTTACTATATGAAAAAACTCATGAGAAACTACGTCAATCATACTTTCTGCTAATGCTGCGTCTGGCATACTTTCTGGTAAAACAACTACTGTAGATGTATGATGTTCTAAAGCTCCAAACCCTTTAGGAGAATCTTCTTTTCCTTCTGATAAATATAAATAAATATCATAACGTGCTGTACTATTTACTCCTCCTAAGTAAGATTTCTGCGCTTGCATCATCTTTTCCATAGTAGCTTTAATTTTCTCAGCAGAATGTTTTTTATTTGGAGAATAAACACTCAATACAATTTTTATATCTCCTACTTTAAACTCTTCTACATCTAACTCTCCATAAAACATAGGATTATCTGTAATATCAAAATAGCGAGGTGCAAAATAACTTGATGTTTGTGTTTTTCCGTCATCGCTTACTTTTGAGCTTATCTCTTGTAAAGCAGATGTTCTCTTAAAACTAGCTGGAGCAACAACATCTAATTGATACTGGTTTTTCTTTAGTGAATCAAAATACCCAATAAAACCATGAAGATTTAACACATAGTTAGTATCTTCTATATTAGTTCCAGATGGTGAAAAAGGAACTTCTTTACCTATACCTCCTTCTTTTTCGATATCGAAAGTATCATTAACCCAATACATCAATTTATCTAACTTTGTAGCATCATTAATTTCCCAAGTATTCGTATCTATTTTATTTACTGGCAATAAATTTCCTGTATAATCAAATGCTTTAAAATCATCTACAAACTTTCCAAAATCACTTACCGAATAAGTTCCCTGAACAACTTTAGGCAACCTATAAATTACTTTCTCTGTAGTAAATCTACCTGGATTAATAAATACTGGTAACTTATCATTATTAACTTTTGTTAAATCTAAAGATGTTTTTATTGGATTTTGATTTGCTAAATCACTTTTACTTCTCGTCTTTGTAGAACTACATCCTACTAATAAAGCCCCCGCTACTATCGTATTTAATATATGTTTATTCATCTTGATTTAATTTTATGCTAAATTAGTATTCCAAAAACACAAAATGTTACAATATCACTTGGTTATACAAAATTTAACTTTTTAAAATTTTATCTATCTAAACACATCTCATTACAAACTAATTATTTTTTATAAAAATATTTGCATTTATAGACACAACAGTAAGCTTACTGTTTGATGTTATAGACTTTTTTATATACGGAGAAACTTTTTCTTTATCATTCACTTTTATACTACCATTTCTTGTTTTTAAATCAAGAACAGAGTTAATTATCTTACCATGAATATTTCCTTGAAAAAGTTTTAAGACTACGTTTTTTTGAATCGTATTTAAATTAACAAGTCCTTTATCTATATAAATATTTAAATCTCCTTTGTAACTTTTTGAGATTACATCTATATTAGTACCAAAAACACTTACTGTTTTATTTTTAGGTATACTTATAATAGCAGATGACCTATTAAGTCTTCTTGTAATAAACTTTCTAAAAACAGGTAGTTTTTGATTAAAAGTATCAATTTTAAATTTAACTTTTAATATATCTTTTTGAAGTTTTGTTATTATTGAATTAGAGTTTTCATTTTCAGAATAAAGTTTAATTTCAATTGAATTTGTTAATGTATTTACTATTTTAATTTCATCTAATCCAACAACATCTAATTCAATTTCGCTATTCTTTATTTCAAATTTTTTAACAACTGAATTTTGACAAAAAACAGTGCTATTTACAAATAATAATAAAATTATAATATTTCTCATATAAAAAAAGCTTCCATATAGGAAGCTTTTAAAATAGTTTATTGTTTACGTTTTGCTTCAATACTCAATGTTGCATGAGGTACTAATTTTAAACGTTCCTTTTGTATTAATTTACCTGTAACTCTACAAACACCATATGTTTTATTTTCAATACGCATAATTGCATTTCTTAAATCTCGAAGAAATTTTTCTTGACGAATAGCTAATTGCATGTTTGCTTCTTTAGCCATTGTATCTGTTCCTTCTTCAAATGATTTAAACGTCGGTGAAGTATCTTCAGTACCATTATCAGAACCGTTTTTATACGAAGTTTTTAATGATTCTAAATCTTCTTCTGCCCGTTTAATTTTGTTTAAAATGATTTCTTTAAACTCTTGTAAGTCATTATCTGAATACCTTACTTTAACATCTTCTGCCATATTACTATGCTTTTTCGATTAACATTCTACTTTTAATGGTATCGAATTCAATTTCTGTACCATTTTCTAGTGCATCAACAAAAACTAATTCATTAGTTAGTGTTTCAGCTTTAATGTAACGTTCATTAGCCAAGACAGATTGTTCTAGTTCTTGAAAATTTAAAAAAGTTAATTTTATCTTATCTGTTACTTCAAATCCTGAATCTTTACGTGCATTTTGAATTCTGTTTACTAACTCCCTCGCAATACCTTCTTTTCGTAAATCTTCATTAATTGTAACATCTAATGCAACTGTTAAACCTTCTGCGTTTGCTACTAGCCAACCTTCAATGTCCTTTGATGAAATTTCTACATCACTGGTATCCAAAATAATCATTTTTCCATTAATTTCCACAGAAATTTGACCCTCTTTTTCAATTTGAGCTATTTG
>CALISK010000220.1 GCA_938041625.1 uncultured Tenacibaculum sp.
CAGGCTACTCTTCTTCGATTAAAGTATTTAAAAAACTTTCAAAAGTCTTTTTAAAATCAACATATTTCTGTCCAGTTGCAGGTCCATTAAATCCAGTATGAATTTTACGAACCTTTCCTTTTTTATCAATAAAAATAGTAGTAGGGTATGATAAAATATGATTTAACATTGGTAACTTTTCTTGTGCAGAAATTTTACTAGCAGATCCGTATTGAGCCAATAAAACAGGATATGTAATATTTGTTTGTTCTTTTAAGCGATGAATTAAATCAAAAGCTTCTTTTTTATCTTTAGCTATTTCAAAAGCTAAAGCAAGAAATTCGACTCCTTTGGTATTAAATTTTTTATATACTTCTGAGTAATATTTACTTTCATCTAAACAATTAGGACACCAAGTACCCATTATTTGTAATACGGTAACTTTTCCTTTGTACTTTTCATCATTTAAAGAAACTAACTTATCTTCTTCATTAGGAAATGAAAAAGAAACAGTATCATATCCTTCTTTTAAGTAGGTTAATGTTTCATCGTTAGGTAATTGATAATCATTATTTAATTTTGCTGTAAAAGGTTCTTTCCAGTGATTTCCAGAATAGAAAAAACCATTTAAAGTAGAATCTGTAGCTTTTGCTGTAAAAAGAAAAGCATGTGCTCCATCAAATGTTGAAAGTTGTATCGTATCATTATTAATAACACCTTCTAAATATCGGTAATCTCCTGTAGTAGTTCTAAATGTACCAGTAATTTTATTCTCTTTTTGTTTAAAAATACCTTTAGCAATATAAGTGTCTTCTTTTGTATTAGGGCTAAAAACAGTTTCCCAATTTCCACTAATGTCTACTTTAGGTTTTGCAGTAATATTGAATCTAGAATCATTTAAACTAGCAGAAAATGGTACTACTCTTTTTAAACTAGGTTTTACAAAAATACCATTTAATTTTGTGCCATTAATTTTTGCAGAAATATATCCTTCAAAATAAGGTAATTGTATTTTTACAGAATCATTTTTATAAGTAATTTCATGTACTTTAATAACTTCTTCAGCATTAAAAATAGAAAGCTTATTATCGCTTTCAACTTCAAAGTTAAAAGGAATTTCTTGTTTGTCTTGAATATGTAATATTGCTTTATAATTTCCTTTTTCAAGTTTTTTAACAGTACTTGTTTTAGAGTTACAAGAAATTAAAATAAAAGTACTCAGTAAATATAAAAAAGGTCTCATAAATTTAAGTTAAGTAGTTTTTAAAATAAAATAACCAAAAGAAAAAGAGAAAGTCTTTTGAGATATATAATAATTATTAATGTTGTTAGTAGAAGAAAGGAAGAAGATCTTACGTTTTAAATAAATTAAAAATAAAAAACATCGCCAGGTTATGACGATGTTGAAGTATTTTTGAGAAAATAACTTAATCTTCTCCTATTCTTGATATGTCATTGTCTGCAGATTGTTCAAAGGTAATATTTAAACCTCCTGCTTTCTTTAAGAAAAAGTTATAAATAGAAATAAAAATAAAACTAAAAATAAATCCAAAAATAAAATAAACAATTGGAGCGATAATCATTGTTTTAATTCCACCATCAGATGAAGCAAAAGCCGATAAAAGCATGCCTCCTACTATTCCACCAAAAAGTCGTCCAAGTAAAAAAGAAATAAGCATTAGTATTATTGAAAATACAGCTAATGTAAGAGCAAAAAGAAGTGAATATTTTACAGGGTCTACTTTTTTAAGGTTTAATTTTAAATTACTCATTTGTTAGTCAATTTTTATAAGTTAATAAGCTAGCAAAATAGAAAATTAAAATAACCCTCGCAATTTTAATTCTAAGTATCTATTAATAGTATCTCCTGTTAAGTTTTCAGGTTTGGTTAAAACAGATTGAATTCCATATTTTCTTAATTCATTAGCTATCTGTTTCTTTTCATACATGAACTTTTCAGCAATAATTTTGTCATAAACATCATTTACCGATATTGCTTTTTCCTCTACAATTTTATTTAATTCTGTGTTTTTAAAGAAAACAACTAATAAAACATGGTTCTTCGCAATAGCTCTTAAATATGGCAACTGACGTTTTAAGGCATCTAAAGTTTCAAAATTAGTATATAAAATAAGTAAACTACGACTAGGAATTTTTCTTTTTATAGAAGCATATAATAAACTATAATCCGATTCTAAAAAATCTGTTTTTATATTGTATAACGTTTCTGATATTAAATTCATTTGAGAATTACGTTGCTCAGCAACAATAATGTTGTCTATTTTTTTTGAAAAGGTAAACATTCCTGCTTTATCCTGTTTCTTTAAAATAATGTTACTAACAGCTAATGTTGCATTTATAGCATAATCTAACAATGTAATGTTGTCAAAATGCATTTGCATGGGCCTACCAGTATCAATAATTGAGTATACAGGTTGTGATTTCTCTTCTACATACTGATTCACCATTAATTGGTTTCTTTTAGCAGTAGCTTTCCAATTTAAGGTTCTTATATCATCCCCAGAAACATATTCTTTAATTTGTTCAAATTCTAAAGAGTTTCCAATTCTTCTTATTTTCTTACTTCCTTGATTGGTTAAGTTGTTAGATATCGCTTTTAAATTAAACTCTTGTAATTTTAGAAATGACGGATAACATTGAATGTTTTTTTGATTTCCTAAAACATATTTTTTTGTAGCTAATTGTAAAGGAGATGAGGCATAAATATTTGTGTTTCCAAAATTATAATCTCCTCTTATATATGGAGTAACTTTATATTTTAATTCTTTTTCTTCTTTTGGATTAAATTTTTCAGAAAGTTTAAAATTTCTATTTTGTAACTGGTAAGGTAACTCTTCAAGTAATGTAGTATGTATTTTTAAATTATAGTTGTTCTTTATTTGTAACTTGATATTATTCCTATCTCCATTAGATAATCGCTCAGGTAATATACGTTGAAGCGTAACCCCTTTTTTAAATGAAAATAAAATGATAATATCAATAAGAGTTAATACAGAGATACTAAACAAAGCTATTTTTGCGATTGAAAAAAATATAGGTATAAAAAAACCAATAATAAACAATACAACTACTATAGATAAGATATAGAAAAGTCGGTTATTAAGAAATAAAGATTTGTAAAGGTTTTTCATTAATTTGATTAAACTTTTTTCAACGAATTAATTTTAGTACTAATAAAAATTACCTGGGAATTTCTACTGCTTCAATTATTTGTTCAATAATTTGTTTACTGGTAATACCTTCCATTTCACGTTCAGGAGTTACAATTACTCTATGTTCTAATACAGGAATAGTTGCATTTTTTATATCTTCTGGAGTTACAAAATCTCTCCCATTAATAGCAGCGAAAGATTTTGAAGCTTTTAAAATAGAAATAGTTGCTCTTGGTGATGCTCCTAAAAATAAGAAAGAGTTATTCCTTGTATTTACAACAATATTAGCAATGTATTCTAATAAGTTTTTTTCTACTTTTATTTGTTTAATTAGTTTTCTAAATTTTAAAACTTCTTCTCCTGTAATTACTTTTTCTACCTTATCTAATTTAAGACATTCAATAAGTTCTTGTTCTCTAGTAACGATTTCTAATTCTTCAGAAGCAGTAGGGTATTCTACGTTAATTTTAAATAAAAAACGATCTAATTGAGCTTCGGGTAAACGATAAGTACCTTCTTGTTCAATAGGATTTTGTGTTGCTAAAACAATAAAAGGTGGACTCATTTTATAGCGAGTACCATCCATTGTTATTTGCTTTTCTTCCATTACCTCAAATAAAGCTGCTTGAGTTTTAGCAGGAGCTCTATTTATTTCATCAATTAAAATCATATTAGAAAATATAGGTCCCTTTTTAAATTCAAACTCAGAGTTTTTTACATTAAAAACAGAAGTACCTAAAATATCAGAAGGCATTAAATCTGGTGTAAATTGAATTCTACTAAAATCAATATCCATTACTCTAGATAATAATTTGGTAGTCATTGTTTTTGCAACCCCAGGAACTCCTTCAATTAAAGCATGCCCATCAGAAAATATAGCAACGATTAATAAATCGATCATGTTTTTCTGACCTACAATTACTTTACCTAATTGTGTTTTAACTTTAAATATGCTTTCTTGTAATTCAGATAAGTCAATTCTATTTTGAAACTCTAAATTATCGTTTTTTTGATTTGTTTCCTCCATAATTATTTCTTTTGTAAAAAGTTTTCAATGAGTGTGTTTAAGCGAACCAATTCATCTTGTGAACACTCATACTTTTTATTTAATGCGATAATGGTATTGGTTAAATATTTTGTTGTATGAACCGTATTTCCTGATTTTGCAGCAAGTTTATTTATAAAATCATCATTTAAATTACGAGTTTCAATATGATACTTAGTTCTAATTTTTTCTAAGAAATAAGTGATTTTTTTAGTGGCTAAATTTTTATGATTTTCTTCTTTTTTATATAGGTTAGCAATTGTATGTGTAAAGTCTTTAGTTGA
>CALISK010000221.1 GCA_938041625.1 uncultured Tenacibaculum sp.
ATAAAAAAAGCAAATTATTTCTTAAAAAAAGGTGCTATTAACAAAGGGATTGAAGGGTATGAAAGTGCTTTAAAAATAGATAACTTAAACAATAGTGCTAGGTTAACTTTAGCTAATTTATATTATCAGAACAAAGAATATAAAAAAGCTGAAAAAGCATTTAAAAAAGTAATTGAACTTGAACCTAAATTTGGTCCTGTTTATTATTCACTTGCTCTTTTATTAGCCGAACAAGAAAGAACGAATGAAGCTATAAAACAGTTAAAAAAAGCAAATCTTATAATGCCAAAAAACATTAGGGTTTATTATAATTTAAGCTTGCTATATAGCAAAAACAAAGAGTATAAAAAAGCTGAAGAAATTCTTGTAAAAGGACTTCAACTAGATGTTAATAACGAAAGTTTATTATATGCTTTAGCATATCATTATTCTAATACAGATGCCTTAAAAAAAGCAAAAAGTATTTTAGAAAAACTAGTGAAAAAACACCCTAAAAACCTTCAGTATATGACTTTTTTAAAGCAATTAAAAGCAAAAAATTAAAACTTCTTTTTCAATTCTATTCTTTTACAATTGAAAACTCAAATGTTGTTTCATTTAAATAAGTTTCACTTGGATTCAGTTCTGTAGAAGGAAAATGTTTATTGCTAGGTGCATCTGGAAAATGTTGTGTTTCAAAACAAATAGCAGGATAATCTGCATATTTTACATTTTCTTTAAAAGGTAAATTTTTAAATTTTTTTGGTGTATAAGCTACTATTGCTGGCTGATTGGTATACACTTTCATCTTTACACCTGATTTTTCAGAAGTTATTTCAGCTTTTAATTTACTTTTATTTAAAACAAAAGTATCATCTAACCCTTTAAAATTTATGTTTTTTATTCTCTTTTTTAATTTATAATCAAAACGAGTTTTCTCAACAGAATTTAACTTCCCAGATGGAACTAAATTTTCATCTACCTCTAAATAAAAATCACTATTAATTAACAACTCATGATTTAAAATAGACCCTTCTCCATTCAAATTAAAATAGGAATGATTGGTTAAATTAACAATTGTTGTTTTATCTGTTGTTGCTCTATAAGTTATTTTAAGAGAGTTTTTATCTGTTAAAGTATATGTAACAAATATTTTTAAATTCCCAGGATAACCTTCTTCTAAATGCTTACTTAAATACGATAAAGTAATTTGAGAAGTGGTGGCACCCTCTTCTATGGACTCTACTACCCATGTTTTTTTATCAAAACCATTTTCTCCTCCATGTAAATGAATATTGTTTTCATGGTGAATAATGTATTTTTTTGAAGCTATTATCAGTTCTTTCTTAGATATACGTCCTGCATATCTTCCAACCGTAGCTCCTAGATATAATTTATTTTCTAGGTAATCTTCTGAAATGTAATCAAGAGCAGAGTTAAGACCAACAACTACGTTTATAAAATCGCCATATTTATTAGGTACTTTAAGTCCTAAAATAGTAGCTCCTATTGTACTAACCTCTAATTCAAAGTTATTTTTATTCTTTAAAGTATATGTGTTTATAACAGCCAATTTCTATTTTTTTTATTTATCGTGTAGAATTCCTTTTAATTAAGTTCGTTTTAATAACTTGGTGAGTTACTTCTTTTTCTTTTTTACTATTAATACGTTTTATCAAAGTTTTAAAAGCGAGTTTTCCCATATCTTCTGCTTTTTGATTAATTGTAGTTAAAGATGGGAGTGTGTATTTAGGAATTAATCCATCTGTAAAACCTATAACAGAAATATCATCTGGTACCATTAAACCTTTCTTTTGTATAATATTTATAGCACAGATAGCTGAAAATTGATCTGCAGCAATTATAGCATCTACAGTTTTATTTTTTAACGATTTAATTAATATTTTTTCAAAATTAGAATAATCAGGAATATTAATTAAAATGGGGGAATTTAAAGATTCCTCTTCTAAAGCTTTACAATACCCATTTGTTCTTAATTCACTAACACTCGTATTTGTTATAGTTGATAAAAAAGCAATATTTTTACAGTTAGTCTGTACTAAATATTTGACTGCACTATATGCCGCATCAAAATCATTTACTGTAATTTTATCGCAAATTACTTCCTCACATATTCTGTCAAACATTACCAAAGGAAATTTACGTTTAGTTAAAGCCTCGAAATGACTAAAATCGTTTTGATTTTGAGTTTCTTTAGAAAGAGATAATAACAATCCATCAACACTTCCATTTAACAAAAAAGAGACACTTTCTGCTTCTTTTAACAACGCATCGTTAGATAAACAAATAATAAGTTTATAATCTAATTTACTAGCTTCAAACTCTATAGCATGAATGATTTTTGCAAAAAAATCATCTAAAACATTTGGTACAACAACTCCAATTCGCTTCGTAGTATTCGATTTCAAACTTCTAGCTACATCATTTGGAATATAATTTAAACTAGCTGCTAATTCTCTAACTTTTTTACTTGTTTCTGCACTAATTTCATAACTATTATTTAAAGCTTTAGAAACTGTAGAAACAGATACATTTAACGTTTTTGCAATATCTTTTAATGTTATTTGATTACTCATGACAAACATTTTTTTAAGATTATAAAAGTTTATTTCATCTTTTTTCTTGAAACTATAATAATTAACTAATTCATTGTTCTTCTATAAATTGATTTATATTGTTTTTTTCATTTCAAAACATCTAAAAATACAGACATAATTTACATAAAATAACATTTCTTTTTTTATCTAAACTATTTTTAACTAAAACTCATTTTTAAACTTTCGAAACCCCATTATCAATAGTAACTAAAATGGGCGTTAAACTAATATTAAATCTTTCTTGATATGCTGGTGAAATAATATTTATGAATTGTTTGCAAAAATCTTTATGAACTAAATTAATAGTACAACCTCCAAATCCACCTCCCATCATTCTTGCTCCTACAACATAATTTAAATTATGCGTATAATCGACCAAAAAATCCAATTCACCACAACTTACCTCGAATAAACTGGTTAATCCTCTGTGCGATTTATATAACCACTCTCCAAAACCTTTTATATCTTTATTTTCTAAACATTTAACTGCGTACAATGTTCTCCTATTTTCTTTTGTTACATATAAAGCTCTATTAAAAGTCTTTTCTGGTAAAATTTTTTTAAACTCTTTAATTACATTAGGATTCACTTGTGCTAATTGAGTATACTTAGGATATTTTGTATTTATGGCTTCCAATGCTGTATTACACTCATCTCTTCTTACATTATATTCACTTGTTGCCAAATTATGAGAAACATTCGTATTCAATAAAACAATATTATAATCTCCAAAATCCGCAGGTATTAAACGATGCTTTAAAGTTTCACAATTCAATAAAAGCAGATTGTTTTTTTTACCTTTTACTACAGCAAATTGATCCATGATACCACATTTAGTACCTACAAATGTATGTTCAGCATCTTTAGACAATGATATTATTTCAATATCAGTAAGCCCAATTTCAAATAATTCATTCAGTCCTTTTGCTACTCCACATTCAAGTGCTGCCGATGAACTAACTCCTGAACCTAAAGGCAAATTACTATGAATAGTACAATCAAAACCTTTTATTTTATTAGGTTTTAATACATTTATATGAAAAACAACACCTATAATATAATTATGCCATTCTATTTCACTCCTTGTTAAATCACTCAATTTAATTTTAAATTGACTCCTAAAATTCTCAGAAAAAACAGTGCAACAATCCGTATTGTTTTTCGTAAAACTTAACGTGATTTTTTTATCAATAGCAGCAGGTAACACATACCCTCCACTGTAATCAACATGCTCACCAATAAGGTTAATTCTACCTGGAGATTCAACTACTACATCATATTCTTTTTCTGTATTAATATTCATCATTTTTTTATAAAATCTTGAATCTCTATTTTTATTTTTTCAACATGTTCTTTTAATGCTTCAAAATTATCATTAGATATATATTCTTTATGAAGTAATGAACTACCCATACCAACTCCAATAGCTCCAGCCTCAAAAAAAGATTTAATATTCTCTTTTGTAACACCTCCAGTTGGTAGTAACTTTATTGTATTTAAAGGACCTAATACATCTTTAATATATTTCGTTCCTAATTGAGTTGCAGGAAAAACTTTAACAGCCGAAGCACCTAAGTTGTTCGCTTGATATATTTCGGAAGGAGAATATGCTCCTGGAAATATTGGTATATTTAAAGAAACACAATACTTTATAACCTCTTCATTTAAAATAGGGGTAACTATAAATTGAGCTCCCGCTTCTATTGCTTCTTTACATTCTTTTAAAGAACAAACTGTACCCGCTCCAATATTAAGTTTTGGATAATCATTTCTAAGATTAGAAATGATACGAATAGCTCCTTTTGTATTCATTGTTACCTCTAAAGTATATAACTCTGCTTCTAAAAAAGTTTTAGCTATAAGAATAGATGATACTTCTGACAATCCTCTAATAATCCCAACAATAGGAGCTTTATTAAATAAGCTCCAAGAAAAGGGAGTGTTACTTTGTTTCATATAATTTAAGTATTTTTCTTTGCCCTTTTAAAAGAGCTTTCTTTAATGTTTTATCATCTAAAAAAATCAGCTGCTCATGAGTTAAAATCATTTCTAAAGCTATTTTATACATGTCAAAAAGAGGTTTTGGCGCTGCTAAAATTACTTTAGAATTTTCTTCTTGTAAATAAGATAATTCATCACCAATTAGCATACCACTCAAATAATAATAATTTTCTTCTTTTTGCATATTCTCTAAAACATCTCTAACTCTAACGTTAAATAAATTAGCCGTCAACTTATTCTGCTTTCCCAATAAAACTCCTTTTTTAAACTCAACTTCATTAGTACTAGACCAAGAATTATCTAGTACTGAATTCGATAAAATGCTTTTATTGGATAATAAATCAAAAAGCTCACCCGTCATAAAGTTTTTTAAAGAAACAAACTTCTCTTTTTCATACCGTATATGTTTACTATGTGTTCCTGGTAATAATAGTATCCCTTTTTTATTCTGTATAAGGTATTCTTCTAGCCCTACTGCCTGAATTTCCTCTCCTCTCATCATACCTGATGCACATTTCACCCCAGATATTAATAGAATGTTCAGTTTGTTTTCAGTTTCTAAATATTTCCAAGTAAGACTGCTTCCATCTAAATTAAAAGGAAAATCTGCATAATTTAAATTTTGTAAACCGATATTAGAAGAAGCCATTCCTGCCATTAATATTATATGGTTTTGATGCTCTACAGGTAACTCTGTTATTTTATTTTTAAGATAATTAGCAAAAAACACTTTTTGAGATAGGCTTTTACTTGTCTTAAACTCTTCGTACAATGTTTTAATACCTTGATCTGTTTTTTTTTCACTAATTACTTTCAAGGTTTCAGTTTCTACTAATCGTAATCTAAAATTAGAAGTTCCCCAATCACAGCTTATAAAGTATTTTGGAAATATCATATTTATTTAATGTTTATTAGGCTAAAATGCTAGTAGATATTATATCTTAAAGAAGATGACATTACAAAAGAATAAAAAAAGGAAGAAAAAAAACAAAGTAAATTACCTCTTGTTAACTTTATTTTACCCATTTATTTTGAAATGGGATTAATTTACACAGGCAATTATTAAACAGGGTAAAATACAACAAGTCTGTGATAAGATTAATGAACTTAAAATTAATTCTATCTGTTAAATTTGGTGATTACCTATTTTTTAAACTCACACTATTTTTATCTAGTGTTTAGAAATAAAAGGATTAAGATTATGAAGTATATATTATTTATTTTATTCACAATTAGTTTGTCTTTTTCTATAAAAGCACAAAAAAAACCAAACATTGTTTTGCTCTTTGCTGATGATGCGGGTTATACAGATTTTGGTTTTCAAGGGAGTAAAGAAATGATTACCCCTCATTTAGATAAACTTGCAAAAGAGAGTGTGCGATTTAAACAAGCATATGTAACAGATCCCACTTGTGGCCCATCAAGAGCAGGTTTAATGACAGGTAAATACCAACAACGTTTCGGTTTTGAAGAAAATAATGTTCCAGGTTTTATGAGTTCAGTTTCAGCACAAGATAATGCTGAAATGGGAATTCCTATAAAAGAAAAAACAATAGGAAACTATATGAAAGAGCTAAATTACGCTACTGCTTTTTTTGGCAAATGGCACGTTGGAGGTGCAGATCGTTTTCACCCAACCAAAAGAGGCTTTGATGAATTTTATGGTTTTAGAGGGGGAGCTCGCAATTATTTTGCTTACAAAAAACCACCAAAAGATAAATTAAATTGGTTAGAACAAGGTTTTGGTAATTATCAAGAACATAAAGGTTATTTAACAGATGTATTAGCCGACGAAACAATCCATTTTATAGAAAAGAATAAGTCGAAACCTTTTTTTGCCTTTGTTTCTTTCAACGCTGTTCATACACCAATGGATGCTAAACAAGAAGACTTAGATAAATTTCCAAATCTAACAGGAAAGAGAAAAGAAGTTGCAGCTATGACCTTAGCTTTAGATAGAGCATGTGGTAAAATTTTAAACAAATTAAAAGAATTAGGTTTAGAAGAAAATACAATAATTGTATTTACAAATGACAATGGAGGTCCTACAGATAAAAATGGGTCAATAAACGAACCTTTAAGCGGAACAAAATCAAATCATTTAGAAGGAGGTATACGAGTGCCTTTTATTATGAAATGGCCTAAAAAACTAAAATCAAATTCAACCTATAAATACCCTATAAGCACTTTTGATCTTTTACCTACTTTTTATAGAGCAGGAGGTGGAGATCTTACAAAAGTAAAAGGCATAGATGGAGTTAACTTAGTACCCTATGTAAATGGAGAAGAAAAGAACAGACCTCATAATGTTCTGTTTTGGAGAAAAGATGGTAGGGGAGCAATACGAAAAGGAGACTGGAAATTAATTCGTTTTCCAGACAGGCCTGCTCAATTATTTTATTTACCTAATGACGAAAAAGAATTAAGTGATTTATCTACACAAAAGCCCAAATTATTTAGGGAAATGTATAAAGAATTATTCAACTGGGAATTAACACTAGAACGACCTCGTTGGATGCTTAAGAAAAGTTATGAAAAATACGATATTGACAGAATGGATAAATATTGGAAAAAGAAAAAAGAAAAACCAGATTTTAAGTTTAAAAAAAATATTAAAAACTAATAAACCAAATTTTTAAAAATGAAAAAAGCAACTAGAATTATGCTACTAGTTTTTAGTATTTCTATTTTGTTTATAACCAATTGTAAACAAGAAGAAACTAAAAAAGAAAATAAAACTACTGTAACCAATACTAAAACAAATAAACAACAAAGAGTTTTACCTTTCTCAGATCCAAATAATGAAGGAGGTTGGGTTTTAAACGAAATAATAAGTGATGAATTTGAAGGAAAATCAATAGATACAGTAAAGTGGTTTGTAGAAGGTCAAAACGGAGATTATTATATTTGGAAAGGAAGACCGCCTTCACAATTTGCTCCTCATAACGTAATTGTAGAAAATGGAAAATTAAAGTTAAGAACTCAATGGGAGCCAGATTATAATTTTGCTAAAGAGAACTATAAAGACGGAAAAAACAATGATTCTTATGGAGTATATGAAGGAAAACCTTTACCAGTAACTACTGCTGGTATTGTTGGTAAAAAACGATTCTTAAATGGTTATATGGAAGTTAAATCTAAAGTTGGAAACGCTGCTATTACAGCTGCTTTTTGGGCAATAGGTTACGAACAAGAATTGGATGTTTTTGAACTCATGGGAAATCCTAAAATAGATGGAAAAATTAAAAAAGACACTTATTTAGCAACAGCTCACGATTGGAGCCCTCCAGCTGCAAGACCTACTAAAGTATTTAATCATATCGAAAAATTAAATTTTCTTACTGCAGATGGGTTTCATGTATACGGCGCAGAATGGGGCATAGATTATCTTAAACTATTTATAGATGGTAAATTAGTGCATCAATTTACTCAAGATGATGTTGGTTTAGACTGGATACTTAACAACCCAATGGAAGTTTGGTTAGATTCAGAAATATTTAAATGGTATGGTGTTCCACACAAAGAAGAGTTACCTGTAGATTTTGAAGTAGAATATATGAGAGTATGGCAAAAACCAACAGAAAATTTATTACCTAGTGCTTTTTATGGATTTGAAGGTCCTGTTTTATTTGAAAATAATCCAAGACCATTAAAGATGGTTCCAGAGGATTCTACTCCAAATAAGTATCAAAAATTCTGGTTAATAAATGAAGAATCTACAAAATATTTAAGCATTGTGGAAGGAGATTATGCAACAGGAGTTAATAGTCTTAAATTTAGTGGCTATGGTAAAAATCAAGAGTTAGAGGCAGAAAAAGTAGTAATTATTTCTCCAGAAGGAGCTTTAAAAATTCCAGCAGGTGATTTTACATTATCTATGAAAGTTTGGTTAGATCAAGGAAGAGTTACTGATAAAATTCATATTACCCTACAAAACCCAAAATTAGAGGTTACTTTTTCGGGGTTAAAAAAACTAAATAGGCGTAAATGGGTAACAATACAAAAGAAAATATCTAGATCCCAACCATCAGCAGTTAATGATCAATTGAAATTAGAAATTCGCAAAGAAGATTTACCAAAAACTAAAGCGGCTAAGATATATATTGATGATATAGTTATAAAGAAAAACTAATAAAAATAAGCTTTTAAAATGGATGCTGACTTTTAATTTCAGTATCTTTTTTTATAAAATTATAGTGATCATATTTTTTACATGATACAGAAAACTAAAAAACAAGAACTTTACAATAAACAAAAAATGAGTACAGCAAAAAAACATACTGAAGCTATTACAAATACATCGGAAAGTCCGTACGTAAAATTGAAAAGCATCAATTTTGGAGATTGTAAATGGGATTCAGGTTTTTGGGCAAAAAAAGAAAAAGCAGCAGCAGATAAAATGTTACCATACATGGGAGATCTTTTATGTGGAGATGTAGGGCATGGCCTTAATAACTTTAAAATAGCTGCTGGAGAGAAAGAAGGAGAGCATAAAGGTTTTTATTGGCATGATGGAGACTTTTATAAGTTTATGGAAGCTAAAATGTACATCTATAGCTTAACTAAAGATGAGACATTATTAAAAGAATTAGATGAATATGTTGAGTGGATTGGAAAAGCCCAAGAGGAAGATGGATACATTCATACACATATTCAAATAACAGAAGGTGCTGAACGTTTTTCGAATAGAAAGTATCATGAAATGTATAACTACGGACATTTATTTATTGCGGCAAGTGTACATTTTCGTTTAACTGGTCAACATAATTTTTTAGATATAGCAATAAAGCAAGGAGACTTATTGTATACATACTTTATGCCTGATACGACACATTATCAACGTTTTGGTTTTAACCAAACACAAATAATGGGATTAGTAGAATTGTACCGAACGGTAAGAGACGAAAAATACTTAAAATTAGCTGAAAAGTTTATTAACCGTAGAGGAACCTTTAAAATTGAACACCACTCCACTACAGAAGGGTACCCTATTGGAGATATGGTACAAGAACGTACCCCATTCCGTGAATCAGAAGAAGCAGTAGGTCACGCAGTATTAGCATTATATTATTATGCAGGTGCAGCAGATGTATATGCTGAAACAGGTGAAAAAACGCTAATTGAAACTTTAGATAAATTATGGGAAAATGTAACAAACAAAAAAATGTATGTTACAGGAGCTGTAGGGCAAGCACATTATGGAGCTTCTACTAGTTTAGATATGATTGAAGAAGGTTTTATTGATGCTTACATGATGCCTAACATGACTGCATACAACGAAACCTGTGCTAATTTGTGTAATGCAATGTTTAGTAACAGAATGATGGGTATTAAGGAAGAATCTAGGTATGCAGATATTATTGAATTAGTATTGTATAACAGTGGGTTATCTGGCATTAGTATTGAAGGTGAGGATTATTTTTATTCTAACCCTCTTAGAATGGTAAACAATTCTAGAAATTATGATTCTCATGCAGATGTAACTGAAAGTCCAGTAAGACAACCTTATTTAGAGTGTTTCTGTTGTCCTCCTAACTTGGTAAGAACAATCTGTAAAAGTTCTGGTTGGGCGTATACGTTATCAGAAAATGGAGTAGCAGTTGTATTATTTGGAGGAAATAACTTAGATACTACAATGTTAGATGGCTCAACATTAAAATTATCTCAAGATACAGAGTACCCATGGAAAGGTATTGTGAAAATTACAGTTAATGAATGTAAAGCAGAAGCTTTTGATATTAAAGTAAGAATTCCTAAATGGGCTATTGGTAGTACATTAAAAGTAAATGGAGAAGATGCTGGAGTTAAAATTGTAAAAGGAACTTTTGCAACCATTAATCGTGAGTGGAAATCTGATGATGTTATAGTATTAGAAATGCCTATGGATATAAAACTTTTAGAAGGTCATAGTAGAATTGAAGAAGTAAGAAACCAAATAGCTGTAAAAAGAGGGCCAATCATATATTGTATTGAATCTCCAGATTTACCAAAAGATACTTCAATTTTAGATGTATACTTTAAGGCTGATGCAAAATTAGAGGCTGAACATAAACCCAATTTCTTAGGAGGTGTAACAGTTATTAATACTGAGTTAAAATTACGTCAAGATAAAATTAATGAAGAAATGTATGAAACAATTACGAAACCTGTTTTAAAATCACATAAAACACAATTGGTACCATATTTTGCTTGGAGTAACAGAGGTCAGGCAGAAATGACTGTATTTATGCCCGTAATTTGGTAAGATTTATAAGAATACCATATCCTCTTTTTTTAAAGAGAAACTTTAAAAAAAGAGGATAAACAAGAGCTAAAACTTATTAGTAATGAAGGTCATGGATAAACTAAAGAAAAACCTAAAATAGTAATGTACTTAAATAAGAAAATAAGCAATGTAATAACACTTATAATAAGTTATTTTCTAATATCTATTATTCATTCTTATGGACAATCAAATTCATTTATAGAAGTAACTCAAGATTTTCCTAGGCAAGAAAAAAACTTGCGAAAATGGGATGCACCTGTAGTAGTAGATTTAGATAAAGATGGTTATTTAGATTTACTAATTAATGATCATGGTTTAGGCATACAAGTTTGTTGGAATAACCAAGGTAAATTTGCAAAACCTTATGATATAATTATGGGGGATTTACATGGGGTTTCAGCTGGTGACTTTGATAATGATGGTAATATAGAAGTTATTATGTCACGTGGTGGTGGATCTGGAAGTAACGCCCGAAACTCCAAAATGTTTCGTGTAAAAGAACGTGAATTTATTCCCATGAAACCATTTAAAATTCCTTTAGAACTTATGCGTGGTAGAACTGTAGGCTTTCTAGATATTAATAATGATGGTTATTTAGATTTATTGAATTTTGCCTTTCCTGGAAAAGAAAGAAAAGGAGCTAGTGAAAATTATATTTATCAGAATGATAAAAAAGGTCAATTAATATTAAAAAACACACTCCCTTCTGTAAAAGCAAATGGACAAAAAACATTAGTAACAGATTTCAATGGAGATAACGTTCCTGATTTAATAATGTATGGAAACGAAACTGTTAAAGCATATGAAGGGAAAGGTGATTTTACTTTTAAAAACGTTACAAAAGATATTTTTCCTTATGATATAGAAGAAGTAACAGGAATTGTAGAAATTGATTATGATAATGATGGTGATTTAGATTTATATTTTACAAGAGGGCTAGAGTTTAAAAGAGGAGAAAATTTTTACAACAAAGAAACCAAAACATGGGGGTTCTTTACAAAACGAGGAGAATTTCAGTTTGATGATTTAGAAACTGGAGATATTTTCAATATAGAAAACTTTCAATCGCAATGGCCAAACAATGACACTTATTGGATAGGAGAAGCATCCTACCCTTACGAATTTAAAGGCGAAACTCATTCTGGAAAAGACATTAGATTTGTAAATAGTGATGCACTGGGTTTTCCTGATAATGTAGATTATAAGGCTAAAAGAGGTCATTATATTGGTTATATAGGAAATAGAAAATGGAGATTAGCTGGGTTCCTTTTTGCTCCTGCTACTGGTATAGTACATGGCGTAAAAAATTATAAAGAGTCTAAACATCCTAAAGGGTTAAGTAACCTTTTATTAGAAAATACAAGTCGTAAATTTAAAGATGTAACAAAGAAAAAACAATTGCAGAATGAAGACCATATAATGGCTGTTTCTACTGCCGATTTTGACAATAATGGTTTTCAAGATTTAATACTTATTCGTAGAGGTAATTTAGTGAATCATAATGAATCAATAATTTATTTAAATAAAGGCACAAATGGTTTTGAACTATTAAAGAATCACAAAATCATTTCCACCGAATTAGGTGCTATAGGAATGGCTATAGAAACATTAGACTATAATAAAGATGGTAAAGTAGATGTAGTTATTGGTAATGAAAGAGGAAAATGGTATTTGTTTAAAAATCAATTATCCTCTGCTAAAACAAATAATTATTTAACTATTGAAGTTGGAAACTCTCCTTCTAAAAAAGTCACAGCATTGGGAGCTGTAGTTGAAATAAAAAACTGTGGATTAAA
>CALISK010000222.1 GCA_938041625.1 uncultured Tenacibaculum sp.
GCTTCAACTGAACCATCAACATCTCCTTTTAAGATAAGATTTAATTCTTTAAAGTCTCCTAAAGCAATACGACGACCAATTTCATCTAATGTTAATGTTTTCTGAGTTCTTACAGATTGTTCACGTTGTAATTGAGAACGTTTCACTGCTATTTGCTTAGCTTCTCTTTCGTCATCGAATACATTAAATTTATCACCTGCTTGTGGTGCTCCATCTAAACCAAGTATTGATACTGGTGTTGAAGGACCTGCTACTTTAACTTTATTTCCTCTTTCGTCAAACATAGCTCTTACTTTACCACTATGTTTACCTGCTAATAAATAATCTCCTATTTTTAAAGTACCTGCTTGAATTAAAATTGTAGATACATACCCACGACCTTTATCTAACTGTGCTTCTACAACAGTACCGATTGCGTTTTTATTTGGATTTGCTTTTAACTCTAATACTTCAGCTTCTAATAATACCTTTTCTAATAATTCATCAATTCCTAATCCTGTTTTAGCAGAGATTTCTTGAGATTGAATGTTTCCACCCCAATCCTCTACTAATAAATTCATAGAAGATAATTGTGTTTTAATATTATCTGGGTTTGCGTTTTCCTTATCTACCTTATTAATTGCAAAAACAATTGGTACACCTGCTGCTTGAGCATGAGAAATTGCTTCTTTTGTTTGAGGCATTACATCATCATCCGCTGCAATTACGATAATAACTAAATCTGTTACTTGAGCTCCACGTGCACGCATTGCTGTAAAGGCTTCGTGACCTGGTGTATCTAAAAAGGCAATTTTTTGTCCTTCATCTAAAGTTACACTGTATGCTCCAATATGTTGCGTAATACCACCGCTTTCTCCTGCTATTACATTTGCTTTACGCACATAATCTAACAAAGATGTTTTACCATGATCAACATGTCCCATCACCGTAATGATTGGTGCTCTTGGTAATAAATCTTCTGGTTTATCTTCTACTTCTTCTATAGATTCTTCTACTTCTGCACCTACAAATTCAACTTTATATTTAAATTCTTCAGCTACAATCTTAAGAGTTTCAGCATCTAATCTTTGGTTCATTGTAACCATCATTCCCAACATCATACATGCCGAAATAATATCTGTTACAGGTTTATCCATCATAGTAGCAACTTCACTTACTGTAACAAACTCTGTTACTTTAAGTATGTTCTCTTGAGCTGCTGCTTGCATTTCTGCTTCAGCTAACTGACGGTGTTGATCTCTTTTCTCTCTACGATACTTAGCACCTTTACCTTTATTAGATTTCCCTTGAAGTTTTTCAAGAGTTTCTCTTACTTGTTTTTGAATTTGTGCTTCTGTAAGCTCTTCTTTCTTAACTTCTGGTCTTCGAGTTCCTCTACGTTGATTTCCTCCTCTTCTATTTCCTCCAGAACCACTTCTAGTTCCTCCTGAACCGCTTCTAGTTCCTCCTGAACCACTTCTAGTTCCTCCTGAATTCGTTCCTGGTTTGTTTTGAGTTGTACCAGGCTTTGTTATTCTTCTTCTCTTTCTCTTATCATTAGAGTCCTTCGCTTCTGGTTTCTTCTTTTTTGGTCTTTCAAATTGCTTTAAATCAATTTTCTGACCTGTCATTCTAGGACCGTCTAGTTTTTGATATTTGGTTGTTATTTTTTCAGCATTTTCCGCTGTAACTTCCTTAGTCGGTTCTTTTTTAACATTATCAGACTTTGCAGTAGAAGGTTCTGCTGCTTGTGCTTTTACCTTGTCTATATTAGATATAGTTTTCTTAGGTTCTACTTTCTTTTCTATAACTGCTTCTGTTTTTTTCTCAATTGGCGTCGAAGATGGTTCTGGTTTTTTGGCTTCTACAGGCTTAGCCTTTTCCTTAACCTCTTCCTTTGGCTTACTCACAACCTTAGCAATAGGGGCTACTTTTTCTATAGTAGTTTCCTTTTTTTCTTGCTTAGGTTCTTCTTTAACCTTTTTAGATTTATTTTCAATATCTATTTTGCCTACAGTTTTTAACTGTAGTTTATTTGCTTTAGCTTTAAGAACTTCTTGCTTCTTAGCCTCTTCTTCTCGCTTAGCCTCTCGCTTAGCTTCTTGTTCTACTTCTAATCGTTTGCGAATTTCCTCTTTCTCTTTTCGTTTCTCTTCGCTTACTTCTTTAGAAGCAACTTTCTTAGACTTGTCCGTTTGAAAACCGTCTAGTAGCACTTGATATTCGCTGTCAGAAATCTTAGTCGTTGGTCTTGCTTCGATTTCGTGACCATTCTTTGACAAGTGTTCTACTGCTCGGTCTAAAGAGATATTTAATTCTCTTAAAACTCTATTTAGTCTTAATGTTTTAGCTTCAGCCATAAATAGTTATTATACTTACTTTTATTATAAATAAGTTTGCCTGTAAACTTATTTAAACTTCGATTTTTTAAGGTATCGAAAACCTCTATACTTATTACTCTTCGAATTCTTCTCTTAAAATTCGCTGAACTTCTACGATCGTTTCTTCTTCTAAATCTGTTCTCTTAACCAGCTCTGAAACATCTTTATCTAAAACACTTTTAGCAGTATCTAGACCTATCTTCTTGAATTCTTCAATAACCCAAGCTTCTATTTCATCTGAAAATTCTGTTAACTCAACATCTTCTTCTTCAAGACCTTCACGTTGAACATCTATTTCATACCCTGTTAATTGACTTGCTAGTCGAATATTAACACCAGATCTACCAATTGCTTTAGAGACTTCTTCTGGTTTTAACAATACATTTACACGTCCTTTTTTACCGTTTTTCTCTTCTTCAAATTTTTCAATCTTAACAGAAGTAACTTTTGCTGGACTTAATGCTCTAGCTATAAATAATTGTTCGTTTTTAGTGTAATTAATAACATCTATGTTTTCATTACCTAATTCACGAACTATACCATGAATACGAGATCCTTTCACTCCTACACAAGCTCCAACTGGATCTATTCTATCATCATAAGAATCTACCGCTATTTTCGCTTTTTCTCCTGGTATTCTGGCAACTCCTTCAATGGTTATTAATCCATCAAAAACTTCTGGAATTTCTTGTTCGAATAATTTAACAAGAAAACTAGGTGCTGTTCTAGAAAGTACAATAGATGGTTTATTACCTCTTAATTCCACTTTTTTAATTACACCTCTAACAGAATCACCTTTTCTAAAAAAGTCAGAGCGAATTTGTTCTGTTTTAGGTAAAACAATTTCATTTCCTTCATCATCTAACAGAATAACTGCATTATGACGAATATGATGAACTTCTGCGCTATAAATCTCTCCTTCTAATTCTTTGAACTGCTTAAATACGTTTGTACTATCGTGTTCATGAATTTTAGAAATCAAATTTTGACGTAAAGCAAGAATTGATCTTCTTCCTAAATCAATTAATTTAACCTCTTCAGAAACATCTTCTCCAATTTCAAAATCAGGTTCAATTTTTCTTGCCTCTAAAAGCTCTATCTCTTCATTATCATCCTCAGACATGCCATCAGCTACCACAATTCTATTTCTCCAAATCTCTAAATCTCCTTTATCTGGATTTATAATAATATCGAAATTATCATCCGAACCGTATTTACGTTTCAATGCTGAACGAAAGACTTCTTCTAATATAGACATTAGTGTTACCCTATCTATACTTTTATTGTCTTTAAAATCTGAAAATGACTCAATTAATGCAATGTTCTCCATTTTCTTTCTGTTAAAAAATAATCTTCACTTTTGCTTCTTTAATATCTTTATAAGGTATCGTTACTGTTTTTTCAACGGTATGTTTACCTTTTCCTATAGGTTTTGGTTCTCTTGCTTTCCAATTTAAAGTAATTTCATCTTCTGTTACTTCTGATAAAATACCTTCGAACTCTTGAGTTTCCGTTTTAACCTTTAATGTTCTTGTTAGGTTTTTATTATATTGTCTCTTAACTTTTAAACTTCCAGAAATATCTGGAGTTGTTACTTCTAAAGAAAAATCATCTTCTTCTCTATCTAAGTTATGTTCAATATTCCTACTAATTCTCACGCATTCACTTAAAGGAACACCTGAATCTCCATCTACTACTACTTTTATCTTATTATTAGCAAGAAAACTTAAATCTATTAAAAATAATGATTCATTTTCATTTAATGCTTCTACTAATAATTCTTTTACCTTGTCTTGATCCATTTTAGATATAAAAAGAGGGGACTTTGGGTCCCCTTCATTCATCTTTTATTGAGAAATTCTGTGCAAATATACTAACTTATTTCATATGAAACAAATGATTCTACATTAGAGTTTTTACACTTATTTTTAGAACAAAAAAGGAAGTTTAAATTATTCTTAAAATGTATTTCTCCCAATTATAAATATAAAATAAAAACCTAACTTTAGCTTTACAAAAAAAATTGAAAACTATGATTGTACTATTAGACAATGGCCATGGAGGATTAATCAATGGCAAATACCAAACAAAAGGTAAAAGAAAAGATTGGGGGAAAGATGGTGTTATTTACGAAGGAGAATTTAATAGAGCTATTGTTTCTGGAATAATAGAGGAATTAACTAAATTAAACATTCCATATGTTAACATTGCTCCAGAATACAGAGATGTTAGATTAGAAACCAGAGTAAACCGAGCTAACAAATACCCTAAAGGCTCTTGCTTTTATTTAAGCATCCATTCAAATGCTGGTGGAGGGCATGGCAGCGAGATGTTTACCTCTCATGGCGATACCAAAAGCGACAAAATTGCTACAATTTTTGGTCAAGAATTCAAAAGAGAATTCCCTAACAACAGATTAAGAACAGATTTTAGTGATGGTGATCTAGATAAAGAAAGAAGATTTTATGTTCTTACCAAAACAAAAATGCCTGCCGTTTTAACCGAAAGTTTTTTTATGGATAACCTTGAAGAGTTTAAAACTATTTTGAACACTAAAAAAGGGCGTCAACAAATCATCAACTATCACATAGAAGCGATACTAAGAGTTCAAAAAGAAATATTTTAAACTAAAATTTATTATGAAAAAGTATATTTTAATTTTTATAACCACACTATTTATATCGTGTGGTTCATTAAAGACCGCACCCTTTGATCAGTATTCTTATCAAAAAACTATTGAAATAAAATTTGATGCTCTAGATTTAATCGATAAAGCCACCTCCAACTATGAAGATCACAAATTAGAAGTACAAAATCTCGAGAACGAAATTGAAAAAATTTTAGAATACGAAAGATACAAACCCAACAATGAAATTACCTATGAAATATGGAAAATACTATCTAATAAAGAAAAAAACTTACTCTCTGCCTTCTTTAAAAGATGGAAAGAAAAAAAAACATTGAATTCCTTCTTCATAAAAGAAGCTAAACAACAAATTACAGAGGCAATGAATATTTTAATTCAATATGAAGGAAAAAAAGAACCAGAAATTAAGAATCAATTGCTACAAATAATCTCATCAAATTAATTGCCATGAATTTTGAAAAAACATTAAATGAATTAGAAAACTCTTTAGAAATTCTTTTTAACCAAAAATACAAAGGATACACTAAAGAGGCAAAAAAGGATATTAAGGAGTTTTTAGCAATTTCTAAAGAAAAATTAAAACGTTGGACAATTCTTTTAAAAAATGGCAACTTAACACTTGAAGATTTTGAATGGTTAATCACAAGCCAAAAAAACTTATTTCATCTAAAAGCACTTCAAGGAGTTGGAATTTCAAAAATCAGCTTAGGTCATTTTAAAAACAAAATCACTGAAACTATTATTAGTTTTATTTCAAAAGCAATATTCATCTAAAAAAAAAGAAAACTATATAAAAGTAAAAACTCCAAGATTAAAAAATCTTGGAGTTTTCTGTTGGCCTACAAGGACTCGAACCTTGAATGTCGGTACCAAAAACCGGTGTGTTACCAATTACACCATAGGCCATTATTGTTATTCCGGGTGCAAATATAACACAATCTTACATACCAGCAAATGTTTTTTTACTTTTTTTTCTTTTAACAGAACTTTACCAGATATCGACTATCATTCTTTTACTTTTGTTTGTTATTGATTAGATGATAATAAACACTACTTTTTTACTTAAAATATTTAGTACATTCGCATTGATTTTTTTGAATAGATTATGAAAGACTTTAGTTACAATAAATGGAATATTATTTTAGGGTGGGTTTCATTCGCAATTGCATTTATAACTTATACTTTAACACTAGAACCAACAGTAAGTTTTTGGGATTGTGGAGAATACATATCAACGGCTGTTAATCTTGAGGTTGGTCACCCTCCAGGAGCTCCTCTTTTTCAAATGTTAGGAGCGTTTTTTGCAATGTTTACAAATGATCCTAGCCAATGGGCTAAAATGGTAAACTTCATGTCTGGCCTTGCAAGTGCCTTTACAATCTTATTCATGTTCTGGACTATTACTGATTTAGCTAAAAGAATATTACTTAAAGATCGTTTATTAGAAGTAGAAGAAAAAATCGCTAATTTAAATACTGACATCTCTAAAAAAACAGCTATTAAAGATAGTTTGTTAGAAACTGGCGGAAAAATAGCTATTTTAGGAAGTGGTCTAGTAGGCTCACTGGCATATACATTTTCTGATAGTTTTTGGTTTAGTGCTGTAGAAGGAGAAGTATATGCGATGTCTTCTTTTTTAATGGCTTTATTATTTTGGCTTGGTTTACGCTGGGAAAATGAAATGTTTGAACCTAGAGGTAACAAATGGCTATTACTAATAAGTTTTGTGGTTGGCTTATCTTTTGGTGTTCACATATTGTCTTTATTGGTAATACCGGCTATTGTAATGCTCTATTATTTTAAAAACTACAAAGAACGAACTATTAAAAAAACCGCAATTGCTACTATAGTTTCTATTTTAGTACTTGCCTTTGTTTTTAAATTTCTATTTCCTTTTACATTAAAGTTTTTTAGTGTTTCAGAATTGTTTTTTATAAACTCAATCGGACTGCCTTATAACTCTGGTTCTATAATAGCTGGTCTTATTTTAATTGCTCTCTTTTATTTTGGATTAAAATACACTAGAAAAAAGCAAATGCTTATAGTAAACACAGCTATTTTAGCTGTTCTTTTTATAATGCTTGGGTTTTCTTCTTGGTTAATGCTACCAATTAGAGCTAATGCAGATACCATTGTAAACGAAAACAATCCTTCTAGTGCCAGAGAATTATTGGCTTATTATAATCGTGAGCAATATGGTGATTCTAATGTGTTTTATGACAACTATTATTCATTTGCTTTTAATAGAGAACAAGAAACTAGAAGAAATTCAAGAGGTGAATTGGTGAGCGTTTATAAAGATGACAAACCAAAATATGAAAAAATTAATGGTAAGTATGAAATTGTAAATCAATACAAAAATGTAATCCCTAAGTGGTCTGATAAACATAAAGGATTTATTCCTAGAATGGTAGATCCTGGAGCTGAACAATATTATAAACAAATAGCTGGCATTCCTGCAAACAGTAAAAAAAGACCTTCTTTTGCTGAAAACATACGGTTTATGATTAGCTATCAATTTGGTTATATGTATGGTCGTTATTTTATGTGGAATTTTGTAGGGCGTCAAAATGATGTACAAGGTCACATGAATAATGATGGAAATTGGCTAAGCGGTATAAAACCTATAGATGAATTTTTCTTAGGTTCTCAAGAAAAACTACCTGATGATGTTAAAAACAACAAAGGTAGAAATACTTACTTTTTCTTACCTTTAATACTTGGTATCATAGGTCTATTGTATCACTTAAATAAAGATAAAAATAACTGGTACATATTAGCTTTATTTTTTGCTTTTACTGGATTCGCTATTATATTTTATACCAATCCAAAACCTTTTGAACCTAGAGAACGTGATTATGCAGTAGTTGGATCCTTTTATGTATTTGCCATCTGGATTGGCTTTGGTGTATTAGCGATATATGAATCTTTAAAAATGTATGCTAAAAAACCAATAATAGCAATTGCTATATCTGTAATTTCTTTATTAACTGTACCAGCTTTAATGGGCTTCCAAAATTGGGATGATCATGATAGAGGAGATCGATATATTGCGCAATTAAATGCACAAACCTATTTAGAAAGTTGCGATCCTAATGCTATTATTTTTACTATAGGTGATAATGATACATTCCCTCTTTGGTATATGCAACAAATAGAAGGTGTACGAAGAGATATTAAAGTGATAAACACAAGTTTATTTGCTACAGATTGGTATATAGACCAGATGAAGAAAAAAACGTATGATGCTGATCCTATTCCTTCAAAATTAGAACATCATCAATATAGACATGGAACATTAGATATTGCTTACCATATGCCTCATCCTAAATTAAAAGATTCTACTTTACCTTTAGATACTTTTATGAAATGGATTGCAACTGACAATGAAGGTACTTATATTGAAACTGAAAGCGGATTAAAAGAAAAAATATACCCTACTAAAAACATAAGAGTTCCTGTAAATAAAGAAAATGCTTTAAAGTATGGGATTGTGGATCCTAAAGATGCTGATAAAATAGTAGATTATATAGACATTCAAATTGGTGAAGGAATTACGAAAAATCGAATTCTAATGCTCGATATTTTAAATAATTTTGACTGGAAACGACCTATTTACTTTACAGGAGGTGCTAATGCGGATGAAGAATACATTTGGATGAAAGATTATTTACAGTTAGATGGTATGTCTTTTAAATTAGTTCCTATAAAAACTCCTATTGCCGGAAGATCGATGTTTGACATGGGAAGAATTGATCCTGAAAAGATGTATGAAAATGTAAAGAAATGGGATTGGAAGACAATTAATAACGGAGAAATCTATTTAGATGAACAGTCTAAACGAAATGCTATTTCATTACGAAACAATTTAATGCGTTTATCAGAAGAATTCTTAACAAAAGGAGATACTGCAACAGCTAAAGATGTTTTAGATTTATCATTACACAAAATGCCAATAAAAGATTTTGGGCATTATAGTATTTCTTTAGGATATCCTGAATTGTATTACAAAATAGGAGATATTA